>JAFUUG010000142.1 GCA_017483905.1 Bacillota bacterium | reverse complement strand
TTATCTCCATATTTATATTTACTATCTTTGGCTCTTGTATAAAAGGTGCAAGTGTGACTTTAGTCGATTTTGATTTTGAAAGTCTTTCCTTTGTCTGATTTGCTATTTGCTGTAATCTCACAAGTGCAGTCTTTTTCTGTCTTTTTGATACACCGTCATCGACCTCTGTATCAAAGAGATCTATCTCTTCATCGGTAAGATTTTTGAATTCCTCATATATCATATCCATAACGATCTTGTCAATATCGTTGCCGCCAAGATTGTTGTCACCGTAAGTGCTTAATATGGCTATATTAGGCTCTTCATTTTCATCTATTTTTACTTCTATAATACAAGCATCAAATGTGCCGCCGCCAAAGTCGTATACAAGAACTTTTTTGTCTTTTCTTTCATTTACCGCATAGCTTATAGCGGCCGCAGCCGGCTCAAGTCTTAAATAAACATTTTCCTCATTAAATCCCGCAAGTACAGCCGCATCTTTTGTCATTTTTTTCTGCTTATCCGTAGAATTTGCGGGAACCGTAATAACACAGCCGGAAAATTCCCCGGCTATATTTAATTCTTCCTGTGCATATTCATCAGCTTTTTGTTTAAGATATCCGAGTATTTCACCGGCAACCTGTTCCGGTTTGAATGTATGTTCCTTATCGTCAACAACTATCTTAACATCGTCATCTGTTCCGAGCCATCTCTTTATGGAAAGGACAGTGCTTTGAGGATAAATAACCGCAGCCTCCTTAGCCTGAACACCGAAAACCTTTGTCAGCTTGTTTTCGTCCTCGGGATCTGTCTCAAACTGAATTGCAGTCGGGAAAATATTACTCCCTTCAATAGGTATCGTCTGAGCCTCTCCGTCTTTAAAATTGTAGATACTTACGACTGAATTTGTAGTACCGAAGTCGATACCTAAAAATAAACCTCTTTCCATATCCAATCCTAAAGTTCCCATTGATCATTTCCTCCTTTGCTTAAAGCAATCTTCCTTTTATGAATTTTTTGTTGTTTATATCTTTTTCTATCATATCTTCCACCTTATCATACTGAAACATCTCCGCATATATCAAGGCATTGTTTATTTTAAAGAAATCGTCGTTTTTCACTTCACATATACGTTTTTCTTTATTTTCGGTGATATATTTTTTACTTTCAATACTGCCTCTTTCAAGCTTTTCACTGAAAAAGTATTCTATCTTCTCTCCGTAAAATACCGAAAGTCGGCTCATATAAAAGCCATACCTGAAATAATTCATCTCTTTTACGCTGTACATATTCTCATCGAGCCGTCTGTAATGAAGATAGACTTTTTTGTTCGGAGCAGTTCTGTATATAAAAGGCATATTCTTTTCAATATACGGATTTTTTGTATCTTTGTCTTTAAATTCGGGAAACAAAATTTTGTTTTTTTCTATTATATCATAAAATCTCCCAATAATAAAGTCATCTTTTTCTCCTTCATACCTCTTTCTCAGATATATCTCGCCTATAGCGACAGCTACAATATCTTCACCCTTTTCTTTGTATATTCTTTCAAGCGTTTTAAGCGTCATATTTTCTATACTTTTTTTTTCTGCTATTATCTTATAGCACAACAATTGCACGTATTCACCTATCAGTCTGTTTTCCTTATCATTATTATATATACTGCAAAATATATCTTCACTGTCCGCATCAACAATGTGCATCATAATACAGCTTTCAAGTATCTTTTCATCTATCTCTTTTTCTTCCATATTATAATTTTTCATCGTTTTTCGAAGACTTTTCCATTCACCGATACTCCCCTTGTAATTTTTTATCACAAGATTTATAAGTAATCTGTCGGTATACCCCTGCATCAGCAGCCTATAAGATGATGCCGATATAGATTTTGCGTATTCATTTTCGTCATATATTTTCTTTATTCCCAAATACAGCGTCTTATCTTCAAGGCAATGTTCTCTCTTTACTATCA
>JAFUUG010000141.1 GCA_017483905.1 Bacillota bacterium | reverse complement strand
TGCTATGATAATGTATAAAAAAGAAATCGAAAAGAAAGAAAATATCATATCCGATATGAATGAGATGTTAAGAGAGAAAAATGCTGAAATATCAAGACTGGAAAGAGAATACAGAAAGCTGAAAAGCGGGGAATAAAGAACTTTGCCGATAAAGCGGAATGCAGTCGGCATACTCGATAGCGGAAATGTTTTCCGTTATCGAGTATAATCAAATATCCAAAATTTTATGACTGCGAATGCTTCACGGTAATAGTTTAAGAACATACCGACGGAAGGGGTTTCGGCAGGGTAACATTTTATGTTGTCATACCCCGAGATTTCGGCAATCTTTAAAGAGCGGTAGCAATGGAATGTATTTGTTATATATACGGCAGAGTATGGCTTATTATCAAAATATTTATCAAGAATAAGTTTTGAATACCTGAAATTTTCCTTTGTGGTCGTTGCTTTATCTTCAAGCAAAAGCCGGTCTTCGGGAATACCGCTGTCAAGCAAAAGTCTTTTCATAGCTTCTGCTTCGCTTATATTTTCCTGACTTCCTTTTCCGCCTGAAAGAACAAAAACGGCGGAAGGATTTATTTTATAATATTCATAAGCGGCATTTGTTCTTGCCATAAGAAAATTACTCGGTTTATCGCCCTTTACAGAGCAGCCGAGAACTATGACGGCATCTTCATTTCCTACTGCTGTATCGGGGATATACAATGTGAGAAAAATAAATATAAGAGAATATACCAATGTAGCGAAAACAGATAAGCCGATATAAATTTTTGAAAATTTGTTTTCGGGCAAATACCGAAAACTTATAAAAACTATACCCATAAATATCATTATCAGATTAACTGCACCGAAATTTGAAAAAATGGCGGCAGAAAATGAAAAAATAACCAATATTATTCCGATAATGAAAAATAAATAGAAAAAACATTTTTTGATATGCTCGAATTTCATATAGTCACTCCTTAAAGGTATGGCTTTAAAATATTGTAGAGAGTATTAAGAGGTAAGCCGACGATATTATAATAATCTCCGTCTATTTTCTCAATAAATTTACCGCCTTTTCCCTGTATGCCGTAAGCCCCTGCTTTATCCATAGGCTCGCCTGTTTCGATATAATCAAGTATTTCTTTATCGGAAAGAGGGGAGAAAAAGACTTTGCTTGAAAGAGATACGGTAGTTGTTTTATCGGCTATTACGGTTATGCCTGTATATACATAATGAACATCACCCGAAAGGGAAGACAGGATATGAAAGGCATCTTCTTTATCTTTTGGTTTTCCGAGGATCTTATTATTATGGACTACTATCGTATCAGCAGATATTATCACGTAAGTTTCGTGCTTTGCAAGAGTGCTTAAAACAGATTTTGCCTTGCGCAGAGAAAGAGTTTCAACGACTTCATTCGGTTTCAGTTCGGGAGAAACTGTTTCATCTGCATCGGAGGTTATGACTTTAAAGGGAATATCAAGAAGAGAGAGGATTTCTTTTCTTCTTGGTGATGCAGAGGCTAAAATAAAATTATACATTATAAATTATCCTTTCTTGTAAAGAAGGCTATGAAGAAATGAAATTTTTCTTCATAGCCTATGAAGTTAAATCGTTAGGTTTAGTGAAAAATCAGTAGGTTTTACTGAACTATTGTATACATTGTCTTGTTTCAACGATATTATTGACAATGTTTTTATCGTAAATTATTTCTAAATACGTCAAATTATCGTTTTCTAATCCAAATGATAAAAAATAGTTTTCGGAAAGAATATAATTATATCTATCAGTATTCAGATATATTTTATCAAAAAAATCCGGAATACCAAATATATTAGTTATTACGCTTTTATTATCACGAAATCTTACATTAATTCCTATATTATCAAGTATGTTATTACCGATATCTATAAGATCGTTATCTGTAATTTCCATAAATGAAATGGCTGAAACATTATTTAAGTCATATTTACTGTAAAAAAATACAATCTGCCAACCTAATAATTCAGCTATTCCGTCAATACCTGCATACTCAAACGCTTGCTTTTTTATTGTGTATTTATTTGCAATATCGCTAAGGTTAAAGTCAATAATCATTATATTCTCCGAATCATAATTACAGCCTACTTCTAACTGATTTAATAATTATCTTGGGAACTTGATCTGTGCCTGTGCAGCAGCAAGTCTTGCGATCGGTACTCTGAATGGTGAGCATGAAACGTAAGTTAAACCTACTTTATGGCAGAACTCGATAGAAGATGGATCGCCGCCGTGTTCACCGCAGATACCGAGCATAATGTCAGGTCTTACGGATTTACCCTTTTCAGCTGCCATTTTAACAAGCTGACCTACACCTGTCTGGTCAAGTCTTGCAAACGGATCTGACTCATAGATGGATTTCTCATAGTAAGAATTGAGGAACTTACCTGCATCATCACGAGAGAAACCGAATGTCATCTGAGTGAGGTCATTTGTACCGAATGAGAAGAATTCAGCTTCTTTTGCAATTTCATCTGCTGTAAGAGCGGCACGAGGAATCTCGATCATTGTACCTACTTTATATTTAAGAGAAGAGCCTGCTTCTGCAATTAATTTATCGGCAGTAGAAACTACAACATTCTTTACATACTGAAGTTCTTTTACTTCGCCTACAAGAGGGATCATTATCTCAGGAACGATATTCCACTCAGGGTGAGCCTTTGAAACGTTGATAGCTGCCTTGATAACTGCTGTAGTCTGCATTTCTGCAATCTCAGGATAAGTTACGGCAAGACGGCAGCCTCTGTGTCCCATCATTGGGTTGAACTCATGGAGAGATGCAATGATAGATTTGATCTCTTCAACTGTCTTACCCTGTGTTTTAGCAAGTGCTTCGATATCTTTTTCCTCTGTAGGAACAAATTCATGAAGAGGTGGATCAAGGAAACGGATATTAACGTGCTTTCCTTCCATAGCCTCATAAAGCTGTTCAAAATCGCCCTGCTGCATTGGTTCAAGTTTAGCAAGAGCTTTCTTTCTCTGTTCAACTGTATCCGAGCAGATCATTTCACGGATAGCGGCAATTCTGTCTGCCTCGAAGAACATATGCTCTGTACGGCAAAGACCGATGCCCTGTGCGCCGAATTCTGCTGCTTTTTTAGCATCTTTAGGAGTATCGGCATTTGTTCTTACTTCAAGAACTCTGTATTTGTCTGCCCAACCCATAAATCTGCCGAATTCACCGCTGATAGATGCTTCAACAGTCTTTATAGCTTCGCCATAGATATTACCTGTAGAACCGTCAAGAGAGATCCAGTCGCCCTCTTTGTAAGTTCTTCCTGCAAGAGTGAACTGCTTGTTTTCTTCGTCCATAGCTATTTCGCCGCAGCCTGATACACAGCAAGTACCCATACCACGGGCAACAACGGCTGCATGAGATGTCATACCGCCTCTGACGGTAAGGACACCTTGTGAATAGTGCATACCCTCGATATCTTCAGGAGATGTTTCAAGACGAACAAGAACGACTTTTTCGCCTGCCATAGCCTGCTTAGTTGCATCTTCGGCAGTAAATACGATCTTACCGCAAGCTGCACCCGGAGATGCTGCAATAGCTGTAGCAACAGGCTTAGCTTTCTTTAATTCCGCTGCATCAAACTGTGGATGAAGAAGAGCATCAAGCTGCTTAGGGTCTATCATGCAAACTGCCTGTTTTTCATCTATCATACCCTCGTCAACGAGGTCGCAGGCGATCTTAAGAGCAGCGGCTGCTGTACGCTTACCGTTACGAGTCTGGAGCATATAGAGTTTCTTATCTTCAATAGTAAATTCCATATCCTGCATATCTCTGTAATGCTCTTCAAGTTTATTGCATATTTCAACAAACTGATCGTAAGCTTCAGGCATTATTTCCTTGAGCTTGTCTATAGAATTAGGAGTTCTTACACCTGCAACAACGTCTTCGCCCTGTGCATTCATAAGGAACTCACCGAATAATTTCTTTTCGCCTGTAGCAGGGTTACGAGTGAAAGCAACACCTGTACCGGAAGTTTCGCCCATGTTACCGAATACCATAGCCTGTACGTTTACGGCTGTACCCCATGA
Source organism: Bacillota bacterium (assembly GCA_017483905.1). Classification (GTDB taxonomy): domain Bacteria; phylum Bacillota; class Clostridia; order Lachnospirales; family CAG-274; genus RGIG4831. The sequence continues at coordinate 4,229 of JAFUUG010000141.1, read as the reverse complement.
AGATGGGATATCGTTCATTCTTCTGTAGTAGATAGCACGGTCATTGTTCCATGAACGGAAAACGGCTTTGATAGCACCCATGAGCTGTTCCTTAGGATCGGATGGGAAATCTACGCCGATTTTTGATTTATATTCTGCCTTGAACTGATTTGCAAGTTCTTTAAGATCTTCCGCTGTAAGCTCAGTGTCGAGTTTAACACCTTTCTTTTCTTTCATTTCGTCGATGAGCTGTTCAAAATATTTCTTTCCGACTTCCATAACGACATCGGAATACATCTGAATGAAACGACGATATGAATCGTATGCAAATCTTGGGTTGTTTGTCTTCTTTGCGAAAGATTCAACAACAGTATCGTTAAGACCGAGGTTAAGGATAGTATCCATCATACCGGGCATAGATGCTCTTGCACCGGAACGAACAGAAACAAGAAGTGGATTGTCAAGATCGCCGAACTTTTTGCCTGTAATTTCTTCCATTTTTGAAATATACTGCATAATTTCTGCCTGTATTTCTTCATTGATGGTTTCGCCATCTGCATAATACTGAGTACAAGCCTCCGTAGAAATAGTAAAACCCTGTGGAACAGGCATTCCGAGGTTTGTCATTTCAGCAAGGTTAGCACCTTTACCGCCGAGAAGCTCACGCATAGAGCCGTTACCTTCACTGAAAAGATAAACATATTTTTTACTCATTTATAGTACCTCCTAAATGATATAAAATTAATAGATCATAGATCTATTGAGAAATTGTGAAATTTTCCTTTACATATTATACTAAAAATAAGCAGATATGTCAAATATAATTAAACACAAAATTTTGTCATTTTAATTCAATAATATAAAATGAGATAAAAATTATTGTTAAAATTGCATATAATACTTGATATTATATGTAAAAAGGTGTATAATTTTCATAGAATAGTATCGGAAATATAAAACCGATAATTTTATGAAAGGGGAACACTATATGAAAAAAATTTTTTGCGTAATACTTGTATTTATTATCGCTCTTACTCTTGTATCATGCAGGGCAGAGAGAACCGATGCGAGAGCTGCAAGACACAAGGGAAGTGTAGCGGAATCGAGAGTGCGGGACAGACGAAAGCTTTTACAAAATTCAACAAACGATGAAAACGGTGAATCGGACAAGGACGGCGGAGCAAGTGAGGATCCGGCAGAAACACTTGTATTAAGACTTGCGGAAGTGCATGAAACGGGTTATCCTACAACACTCGCCGATGAAAAATTTGCCGAACTTGTAGAACAGAAAACAAACGGTCAAATAAAGATAGAAGTATATCCCGACGGAAAACTCGGAAGCGAATCAGAGGCTGTTGAACAGATGCAGGTGGGTACGGTCGATTTTGCAAGAGTAAGCCTGTCACCTATGGCACAGTATGAACCTAAACTTAATGTTTTGCTCATGCCTTATCTCTATGATGACAATAAGCATATGTGGAAAGTACTGAACAGTCCTATAGGACAGGAGATGCTGGAGAGCATAAGCAGTGCGGGGCTTGTGGGTCTTGCCTGGTATGACAGCGGTGCAAGAAACTTTTTCCTTAACAGAGAGGTGCACAGTGTTTATGATTTTGCCGGTGCAAGAGTCAGAATGCAGAACAATTCACTTATGTTCGGTCTTGCGGAGGCACTCGGCTGTCAGCCTGTAGATATGGGTATGGGCGATATAAATACGGCGATAGAGCAGGGAATACTTGACGGGGCTGAAAACAACATTCCTACATATGAGAGTTTCGGACACGTTAAATTTGCACCTAATTACATATTCGATTCACATTCAAGAATACCTGAGATACTTGCGGGAAGCGGAAAAACATTTGAAAAGCTTTCCGACGATCAGAAGAAGATAATAAGAGAATGTGCAAAAGAAACGCAGGAATATGAAATAGAACAGTGGAGCGAGAGGGAAAAGAAATCAAGAGATACGGTAGCCTCTCAGGGTGTAAACTTTATAGAGCTTGATGAACAGACGATAGCGGATATAAGAGAAAGATGCCAGCCTTTATATGATGAATTTGCGGGAGATTATAAGGATACCATTGAACAGATAAGAAATATGGCAGATTAAAAATTGGGCAGAGAGGAGTTATGAATATGAACAAAATAAAAAAATACTATCTTAATCTCCCTGTTCGTATGAAAATACTGTATTGCATCGGTTTTACCGTGTTTCTTACGTTAGTTCTTCTTGTTGCAAATATTATAATACTCAATAAGGTATCAAGCGAGTATGAACAAGCAATAAGCGGTGCTGAATATCGCTACAGTATTGCAAGTGATATAAATGCAATTATGGTGAAAACAAGCAAGAATGTTATATCGGCAAGATTCAATTATAATAATAAGAGTTCATTCAATATATCTAAGGAAAATATATACAATAATCTCGATGATATGTTCATAATGGTGGACGAATATATAAACAGTACAGAGGGCGAATATTATTCATCAGATGAATATTATGAGATACAGATGGCTATAGTTGATGATCTCGTTGCGGCGGCAGATGAATATGCAGCTGTTACGGACAGTATAATTGAATACGGACAGGCAGGAGATCTTCAGTCGCTTATATCAACGGACAGAAAATTTGAGATAGCTGAGGAAAAGGTAAGCGGATATGTAGATGAACTTATGTATATCGCATATGAAGAATCGGAAACTACTATAAATGATGCTTATGCTTTATCATTCTACAGCACTATAAGTATGGTGATATTCGGCATTCTCCTTACTGTATTATCGTTTGCATCTGCATTTATATCTGCATCCATAATCGTTAAACCTCTGAGAAAACTTACGGAAATGTCTACTGTAGTTGCCGATGGTAATTTCGATATAGATCTCCGTACAGATACGACAGAAGAGATCGGACAGCTTTCAAATAATATAAACGATATTATTTACAGATTCGGAAAAATTACGGAGAATATAACGAAGATAAAGACAGACATAGAAGAGGGTTCACTTTCTGTCAGAATAGATTCGGATAATTACAAGGGCGCATACAAAGATACAGTTGAGTCGGTTAATAATATTATTGAGATATTTGAAAATGATACATGGGGAATACTTAATAGCATAAAAGATTATGCGGCGGGTAATTTTGAAAATGAAATACCTGAATTTCCGGGAGAAAAAAGAGAATTTTCAATACAGCTTGAAAAATTTAAAGATTCGCTTCAGAATATCAATGTTGATTTAAGCAAGATAACCGATTCTGCGATGAGAGGCGATTTTACATATCAGATAGATGATACGAAGTATCTCGGAGATTGGAGAAAGATCGTTATTAATTTGAATATGCTTATTTCAACTATTCAGAAACCGATCTCGGAAACTTGTCATATACTTGAAGAGATAGAAAAGGCTAATTTCGACGTTTACTTTGACGGTGAATATGAGGGCGACTTTGCTATAATGCAGAATGCACTTAATTCCACTATAAACAGCCTTAAACTTTATATAAGAGATATATCGAGAATACTTACTATAATGGCAAACAAGAATCTCAATGTATCTGTTGATGTTGATTATGTTGGTGATTTCGGTGCGATAAAAGATGCACTTAATCTGATAATAAACAACTTCAATGACCTTATAAAGAGTATAGAGGAATCGGCAGACCATGTTTCTATAGGTGCAAACAGTATTGCATCAACAAGTACACAGCTTGCGCTTGGTGCTGATACACAATCAAGTGCAGTAAAGAATATGCTTACGGGATTCAACAGCATTACAGAGAAAGCAAAGATTAATTCCGATAATTCCGTAAAGGCAAATGAGATAACTTCAAAGGCGAAAAAGAAACTTGATGCGGAAAATATCGAAATGCAGAACATGGTAGATGCTATGTCTGAAATAAGCAAGGCATCATCGAATATTTCCGGTATTATACAGGTAATAGAAGAGATCGCATTCCAGACGAACATTCTTGCTCTTAATGCGGCGATAGAAGCTGCAAGGGCAGGCTCTCACGGAAAAGGCTTTGCTGTAGTTGCAGATGAGGTCAGAAATCTTGCTCTCAGAAGTACAAGGTCGGTAGGAGAAACGGGTGCTCTCATAAATACTACGCTTGAAAAAGTAGAAGAGGGTATGAATATCGCAAAGAACACCGCCGAGGGAATTGAAGAGATATCAAGCCTTGTAGATAATGTGGCAATGATAATAAACGAAGTTAATCAGGCGGGTAAGCAGCAGTATGAGCT
>JAFUUG010000140.1 GCA_017483905.1 Bacillota bacterium | reverse complement strand
CTTTCACTTCCTCTTATCTGATATAAGCCGTCATCTTTTACAGCGATCCCCTTTGTTTCGTTCTCGGTACGGCTGTTTAAGTATATCCTTGCTTCATCAGCCGTCTTTTCGCATATCATTTTTCCTCTGCCCTGTCCGTCACCCGTTCCGAGTATAAGTTTCGGTTCGTAAGTCAACGTGCCGTTTATATTTGTAAGTTCAAATTTAAACTCTCCCTTTTCATATTCGCTTTCGCTGGAGCGTACCACTACTTTGAACATTGCCGCCTCTTCATCTGTCAGATCGGGATATTTCGTTTTCGGGTCTGTGAATGTAAAATATTTGTAGGCATTTTCGCCGTCAGCTATGCTTGTATAGTAGACCTGCCTGTTATTTATCTTCAGATCTCTTGTACCGCTTGCGCTAAGGTGTGCCTCGATAAACTTCATCGTTATCCCCTCTATCCTTATGTAAGCTCTTATGTTATTTGTGACCGTCGGTATTGTGTAGCTTGCACTTCCTCCGCTCCATTCATATCCGCTTTCCGTTTTTATTATATTCGGTATACATTTTATCATTTTCAGATTGGTTTCAAGTCTGTCAACAAACAGATCCTCAATGAATGCACTGCTTGCCTCTATCATATCCGCCGCCACAACATTTTCCTTAACGACCTCCACCAATGTATTGTTAAATGCCGCATCAGAACCGTTTTCTATCCTTTCCAGCTTTTCACTTATCATCTCCGTACTTTTTTCAATGCTGTTTACGGTTCTTCCGCTTTCCGTAAGCTTTTCCTTCGGCTTTGAATACTCCAGACCTATCTCACAGTTAAATCCGCCGTTATAGTTGTATTTTATATTGTCGATCACAGATACGATAATTTCATCATCTGTATCTATATATATCATATCCCCTATATCCACCGCCGGATCTCCCTGATATTTACATTCATATCCTCTTATCGTATTGTTTGTCAGATAACCGTATAAATATATGCTTTCAAGGTCACATTCGCTGTTCAGTTCATTTTCTTCCATAAAATATATATCTTCCGAAGATTCGTCATAAGAATATCTTTTTACCCATTCATTGTTCTTTGTTATTACTATCCCCTTGTACGGTATTTCCGTAACATCATTTGTACTCAACGAGAAATAATTATCTTTCGTTATCGTTTCCGTTCCCGTACAGCTTGTTATTGAACGTATATTCCCGATCCTGTTCATAAATATAAAACTTCCCGTCATCTCCGCTATACATTTCAATAATTCTCTTTCGCTGTAGTCTTTTATTTCGCTCATATGAGCTATTGCAAGCGAAAAATTCGGACTGTAATCAAAATCACAGCTTACATTTTCCTTAAATGCAATATCCCTTAAAAGCTCCTCCACCGTTGTATTATCAGCAAGGACATTGTAATATTTCTTTTCAAAAAGCATCATCCTGTCAAATCCCTTTACCCTGATAATGCTCTCCTCTTTCGCTGTCTCGCTTATTATAAATATCCCCATCGGCACATATTCGTATATATTCGTATCTGTTTCAAGTCCTATATGTATCTCTGCCTCCTTACCTTTCAGTTCGACCTGCGAAAATATCCCCTCGGCATCATTTAATTCAAGTTCAAAAGAAGCCATACTTGCACAATATTTCATATCGCCGTCTGTCAGTGTATGCTCTATCGAAAAATTATTTATAAGACTTTCGCTGTATTCTATATTGTTTATCATAAGTCTTGCCTTGAATCGTCTGCTCGGAGCTTTTACGGCTCTCTGATAGTCATTGCTTACAGGAAACATCATACCACCCCTTTTTTGTTTTACCTGTGTGTTTGTTTGTATTTTTATCTTATCTTTTTAAAACTGTACCGAACTGCAAAATTTTTTTATATAAATTTTTTTAAGGGAGTTTTTTTGACAAATTATTTTTTAGTAAGGTTGTATAATTTTGTTATGAAATAAAATAAGGAGGAAAAACAAATGACAGACAAAATAAAAAAGTGGTTTATCCGGATACTTGCCATACTTAAAGAGAAAGAAGAAAGGACTGTATATTACATAGGCGGGAGCGATCTTCTCCCCGAACCCCTCACAGCACAGGAAGAGAGTCGTATGATAAATGAACTCGGAGGCGATAATGACAAAGAAGCAAGAAGCTGTCTTATCGAAAAAAATCTCCGTCTTGTTGTCTACATAGCCAGAAAATTTGAGAATACGGGAGTTAATGTCGAAGATCTTATATCAATAGGCACCATAGGTCTTATAAAGGCTATCAACACCTTCAAAGCCGACAAAAACATAAAACTTGCCACATATGCTTCAAGGTGTATTGAAAATGAGATACTGATGTATTTAAGAAGACACACAAGGACAAAAAGTGAAATATCATTTGATGAACCGCTTAATATGGACTGGGAGGGAAACGAACTTCTCTTGTCTGATATACTGGGGACAGATGTCGATATAATATATAAGGATATAGAAGATGAGGTAGACAGGGAGCTATTGAGAAAATCCATCGAAAAATTATCCAAACGGGAAAGAAAAATAGTTGAACTGCGCTATGGCATAAACAGAAACGGCATCGAGAAAACACAAAAGGAAGTTGCCGATATGCTCGGTCTATCACAAAGCTATATTTCAAGACTTGAAAAGAAGATCATAGTCCGCCTGAAAAGGGAATTTATGAAAATGATATAAAAAATCTTCGTTCCGCAAAAATAAGAACTATCGCAATATGATAGTTCTTATTTTTGTTATACTCCTTACGATCATTATTTTATCGTAAATTTGGAAACATATTCCTTGAATACAGCCGACTGGCTTGCAAGTTCTTCCGATGCCGCAGCACTTTCTTCCGATGTAGCCGTATTGTTTGATACGACCTGAGCGATCTGACCGATACCAATGTTGATCTCGTCGATACTCTTGTTCTGACGCTCCGAATTTTCCGCAACTTCTTCCGATATACCTGCTATCCTGATTATCTCGTCCGTTACAGCCTTGATATTATCCGCCGTTCTGTCTGCTATTGCACTGCCCTGTTCAGCCTTTTCAAGCGCAACACTGATAAGCTCTGTAGTTTCCTTTGCAGACTGCTGGCTTCTTGCTGCAAGATTTCTTACTTCTTCCGCAACTACCGCAAATCCCTTGCCGTGTTCGCCTGCTCTTGCAGCTTCTACCGCGGCATTAAGCGCAAGTATGTTCGTCTGGAATGCAATATCGTCTATAGCCTTGATGATATTTGAGATATTGTTCGATGCCTCGTTTATCTCTTTCATAGCTTCGAGCATATCCTGCATTTCCTTGTTCACCGTTTCCGCATTTGCATGAGCCGTCTTTGCAAGATCGTTGCTCTCTTTTACTCTTTCCGTATTTTCCTTTGTGCTCTCTGCCACCTGTGAGATCGTAGCGTTCAATTCCTCCACAGCGCTTGCCTGTTCGCTTGCACCCTGAGCGAGAGCCGTACTTGAATCGGCTATACTCTGTGCTCCGATAGCCACTTGCTCCGAAGAAACGATGATCTCTTTTATCAGCACATTGAAATTCTTTATTATCAGTCTGATAGCATCTTCGATATACGAAAAATCTCCTATGTAGCTGTGAGTAAGTTCGACATTGAGGTTCTGATTTGCCATTTGTGATAATATATCAGATATTTCGTGTATATACTCCGAAAGGAACCGAGTGGTTGAATTGGCATTTTCGGCAATTTCTTTAAATGAGCCTTTGAATGTTCTGTCATCTATGCTATAAGTGAAATTACCTCTTGAAAGTTCTCCGAGGGCTGCATTTATCTCATTGGTAGGTTCGGCGACCGTTGTTACGACCGTATTAAGTCCCGAAATTATATTCCTCCAGTCACCTTTGAATTTGCTCTCGTCGATAAAATTATCAAGCACACCGTTCTCCATATCGCCGATAATGCCTTGAATTGAAGTATTTATCTTGCCGAATTCCGACTGCATATTATCGAGTGCTTCATGTATCTCGGCTTTTTTACCCGGAAATCTCGGACTTGAAAAGCCGAAATTACCGTTTGAATATTCGGACACACATTTTATTATTGTATGAAGTTCTTCCGATACATTTGTAAGAGTATTGTTGATATTCTTTGCGATCTCTTTGTATTCGCCCTTATATTTCATCATATCGACTCTTGCATCGAGATCTCCTTCGTTCATATCGGCAAAGGCTATATTCATATCGTCCGTAAGCGACTTGAATGTATCAATAAGAAGTGAAAAATTGTTTGACAGATCGCCGATTTCATTTGTTAGATTGCTTCTTACATCTACATTAAGATTGCCCTCTGCAATCTGCTTTGATGCGTCCGTGAGTTTTCTTATCGGTATGGAGATAGAGCCGGCTGTCTTTATCGCAAGTATTACGGATATTACAAGAACCGCGGCCGAAAATATAATACTTGCAATGCGTATCACCAAAGCCTCTGCCGAAACTTCCGCAAGCATAGCCTCTTCCCTTTTTACCGCAAGGTCTACAAGTATATCGTTAGGCTCTGTCATGGAGTTTGTTACATTTACGACCTCATCGAAATTTTTGTCTATTTCATTTTTATTGTCTTTCATAACAGCTTCATACAGTTCACCGAGTACCGTTTCAAGTTCATTTGTTTTTTCAACGAGTATTTTATGCTGATCAAGTAATTTCTTCTGTGCTTCCGCTGTTATGAGCGTATCACCGCCCGCACATTTTTCGTAATCATCAAGGGATTCACGCAGATTCGCAATATCTGTCTTTATGTCGCTTTCAATGGAATCGAGTTTTGCCGGATCGTTTCTGTACTGCGAATATACAATAAGTGCATTGGCATCTTTTCTAAGTGTCATTATCTCTCCCGAGAACTCCGCCGTCAGTACACGACGCACCATGGCGGTATCGAGCAGATCGTTATACGTACTCTCTATAAGTCTCCCGCTCCACATACCGACAAACCCTATTATCAATGTAAATACAAGTATAATGCTCACAGGTATCAATATACTTTGTTTGATAGATTTGTTCTTCATTTCCATACCTCCCTATTTTATATATCAATATAGTACTATTATACATAAATTTTATGATTTCGTCAACAAAGATTGTTAAAAATTTAATTTCTTAAAGATTTTTATTTATCAAAATGTAAAAAAACGACGGAAGATCATATTCTTCCGTCGTTATATTTTCATTATTCTTTAAGTGTAAATTTAGCTACATATTCTTTGAATACAGCCGACTGACTTGCAAGCTCTTCCGATGCCGCAGCACTTTCCTCCGATGTAGCCGTATTGTTTGATACGACCTGAGCGATCTGACCGATACCGACGTTGATCTCGTCGATACTCTTGTTCTGACGTTCGGAGTTCTCTGCAACTTCTTCCGATATACCCGCAAT
>JAFUUG010000139.1 GCA_017483905.1 Bacillota bacterium | reverse complement strand
TATCGTATCGTCCTTTATGCCGCACCTCAGATATATCGTTCCCGCTCTGCCCTCATATCCGTGTATTACCGCATTTGTGACCGCCTCGGAAACGGCGGTTTTTATATCCGTCATCTCTCCCATCGTAGGATCGAGTTCCGCCGCAAAAGCCGCAACACATACTCTCGCAAAGCTTTCGTTTTCCGATCTGCTTGCAAATTCTATTTTCATTTCATTATCATATAACATTTTCGGGCCTCCCTGTTCTTAACATACCGATAGCCTCATCCATATCTGAGCAGCATTCTATTATTCTGAATAATCCCGATATCTTAAATATTTTTTTCACTTCACTTTGTATGTTGCAGGCGATCACCTTTCCGCCTCTCCTCTCTGCTATCTTGTATCTTCCTATTATCATTCCTATCCCCGAAGAATCCATAAAATCGACCTTGCCGAAATCAAATATTATATACTTGCATCTGCTCCTTTCAAATTCCTTATCGATCTTCTCCCTTGCCTCATCGGCACAGTGATGATCTATTTCCCCGCATATCTCAACTATCATGGCTTTTTCATTTTCTCGGAAGTATATTTCCATCATTTCACCCTCTTTTGTAATATTTTGTTTATATTAACATATATTTCCATTTCATATTAATAATACACTTTTTTATTCATAAAGTCAATATTTTTTATACAAAAAAAGATTTTCACTCTGCATATCTTCTGCATAATGAAAATCTTTTATAAAAAAATTTTATTTTCAAACATATATTCATTCAATGCTTTTGTACATTCCGCCTGCTTCTTCTTTTTTGCTCGTATCCTTTATATCAAGAACTTCCACCTTAGTTGTATTGTTTCCGAATTTTATCTCTATTATGTCCCCTATTTTTACTTCAAGCCCCGCTTTTGCAACTTTTCCGTTCACAGTTATTCTTCCTGCATCGCAGGCTTCGTTTGCAACCGTTCTTCTTTTTATTATCCTTGATACTTTCAAATATTTATCCAATCTCATTTTCCGCTCACGCTCCATATTTACCCGCTGTATCAAAAAATTCTCTCATATCTTTTTTATATGAAAAAATTGACGGAAAACAAGAGTCTTCCGCCAAGGTTTTCAAATTATCTTCCGTTTACAGCATCCTTTAATGCTTTACCTGCTCTGAATCTTGGTGCTTTGGAAGCAGGGATAGTCATAGGCTCTTTAGTTCTTGGATTTCTTCCCTCATGCTCTGCTCTCTCAAGTACATCGAAAGTACCGAAACCAACAAGTCTTACATCGTTGCCTGCTACGAGTTCCGCTGTAATAACTTCCTCATAAGCCTTTAAAGCCTTTTCTGCATCTTTCTTGCTTAATTCTGCCTTTTCTGCGATAGCTGATACCAATTCTGTTTTGTTCATTTTTCTTATCCTCCTCGATTTTTAAAAAATATTTGATTTGATGAACCTTTGTTTTCCTTTGCCGGAAAAACGTTACACAATTATTTATAAACTTTTCTGAGCCATTTGTCAAGGCTTTATTGACATTTAGTTAAAAAAAATCGAAAAAATAATATTCTTGTAACATAACGCAGCCATATTTTTCCATTTAAGATATCAAATTGGTTATTTACCGCTGCTTCCGAGCTTTCCTCCCCCTCTTTCAGAGGGGATATCTTTGAGTTCTTCAAATGTTATCTCTTCATTTTCGATTTCATTATGAACTCTATGTATTATAGCCTGAAAAAGTGCTTTTTTATACGGATATATTATAAATCCGTCTTCTATTATCTTTTTTGCGGTTTTATCATATTTTTCCAAATCGTCTTTTAATATTATCACAGGCTTTATATTTGTATTTGTTGCCGCAAGAAACCATTCCCCTCTGTAGCTTGCATCAATAACGCCCGCACTGTATTTTATCCCCTTTGAGCCGCTGCTTCCTCTCTCCTGTATCTGTATGTAATAGTCATCGTCTATCGCACTTGCTATGCCCGTAGGTATAAGTTTCGTTTCCCCCGGCATTATCATCATATATTCCTCATCAAAACAGGGATATATATCCATTCCGGCATTCCATTTTTCTCTTTTCGGTATAACTGCATTTTCCTTTACCTTTGCAAAATATACTTTACCCATTTCATTTCTCCTTATACAGTATCGTTTCTTTTTTCTCGACCGACTTTTTCACATCTATCACTCTCTGATTTGCCGACCCTCTCCAGTGCAGCTGATTATCTTTAAGCTGTTCTATGAATTTTCCGTCTACCAGTACATCAACATATTTCATAACTTCAAGTTTTTTAACTTTCTCCCATATATATCCGGTATACATCCATATATTCTTTTCGGGAC
>JAFUUG010000005.1 GCA_017483905.1 Bacillota bacterium | reverse complement strand
GAAAGTCAAGGACATACAACATTTATAACGCTTTTCGAGGTAAACGAGAATATGTGGCTGTTTGAAGATATATCGGAGGTGTAATAAATGGCGAGGGAAAAAATTGAAGATTTCGGAGAAAAGATAGGCGGTGCAAGAAAAGATTTATTTGAGAAAAAAGGTAGTCTGACAGCAGCAGACACGAGAGAATGGACTGATATTGAGAAAGAGAAATATATTGCAAAAAAATATATATGGGAAAAACCCGATTATCAAAAGTTAGTCGATGACGGTCTGTCTGTCCGCTGTGCTTACTTTATAAAATCTATCTACGATTCACTTCCTGCAAAACCTAACGGCAGAGAATATAAATATTTATACGATAACTTGGAAAACGATTACAGAGATATTTATATTCACACTATCAACTTTATCAAAGATATGTGTGCTGATATAAAAACAGACGAGGACATAAAAAATTTTGAGAGCAAGCTGAAAAACGATTTTGTTTATGCCGACGGCAGAAAATCACGCCTTAGCAAATACGATACAGCAGGCTGCTATAATACCAAATTTGAAAATGCCATATACCATTGGGATATTCTTTACCGCATAGATCGTAAAATAAAAGAAGCTAAATTTTTATTCTCCGAAGAAAAAAAGATATTGTCCGAGTATTACATTATCAAATATGACGGGAGTAATATCCACTATGAAGATAACAACACTCGTAGATCACCTCGATTGTGTATAAAATTCAGCGGCGGTGTTTTTTACTACAATGAACCCGATGAGGAACTTAAAAACCCTGATAATTGGGAAAAAGATACCTATATAGTTATTTCCTCAAAGCCTTACCAAATATTAGGTCGCAATGTCGAATCAGAGGAGAAAGCAAAAGAATTGATTTTTGCCCATAATAAAGAAAACAGTAAAGATAAGAGCAAAAGTCGAAAAAAAGCACTCAAACCTCCGCAGCTTGAACATATAGAACGGACAGGCGAAGATTACCGAAAGGAGCGTAACATAACGGGTAATGATATGTTGGAAACATTCGGTTTTAAGGGCGGCGAATTTGGTAATTGGGAAACTCAAAGCGACAGACAGGAAAATTTGAATATGTCCTTTGACGCACTAAAAGATTTGGCTGCGGCACTTAACATATCGGATAAGGATATATCTCTCGGCGGACAATTAAGCATTGCCTACGGTGCAAGAGGAATTTCAAAAGCTGCTGCCCATTTTGAGCCAGACAGAAATGTTATAAATCTCACCAAAATGAAAGGTGCAGGCAGTCTTGCACACGAATGGGGACACGCACTTGACTATTTTACGGCAAGGGAATACGGCTTGCGTTACACATACGCTACCGAGCATTATTACGGCTGTATGCGTAGTCTTATGTTTGCAATAAAATACAACGACAACGGTAGTTTTAGTGATTACTATAAAAACGCAAAAAAGATAGACGGTGCATACAGTAAAACAGATAAAGGCTATTGGTCGAGTGATGTGGAATTATTCGCAAGAGCCTTTTCCTGTTATGTTATGGATAAGCTATCCCCTAATAAGAGTGATTATATCTGCGGTCATAGTGAAATGTCAACATTAGACAGTAACGGTGAAATACTGCTTACTTATCCGACAGGAGAGGAAAGAAAGCGTATAAATGCCGAATTTGACAAGCTGATAGAAAATCTCAAAGAGAGAAACGCATTTCATAACAGAGAAGAAATTATCGAGGAGAAAGAGCAGGAAAGCAAAGAAGAAATAACTACCTCCACAGAAGCCGAAATTACAGAGGAAACAAAAGTTACGGAAGAAACTGAAATGTATACCGATACGGAAACAAAAGAAACAGCCGAAAATGAAAAGTCTGATGTTGAAATGGCTGCATATAAACCAATTACAACACCGACAGAGGAAAGCAAAGAAAAGGAGATGATCGAGTTGACACAGGAAGAAAAAATCAAAAACACACGAGAGTTATATGACAGCAGCTTATCCGAGATAACTTCAAGCCCTGCTGCTTGGGCAGATTTTCTCAAGTCATCTGTAAACTACTATAAACATAACTTTTCCGATCAGCTTTTAATTATTAAACAAAACCCTAACGCAACAGCGGTTGCACAGTTTGATGATTGGGACAAGAAAATGAACAGAGATATAAAAGCAGACGCAAAGGCTATTCCTGTTCTTCGCAAAAATGACGATGGTACAGATAGCATAACATTTATGTATGATGTCGCTGATACCGAAAGAAAAAACGAAAAATCAAAAGAGCCGTATATATGGCAGATGTCGGAGGAATACAAAGCTGAAACAGCTTCAAGGCTTGCGGAAAAATACAAACTTGATAAATCTGATAATCTCGAAAAAGTATTAGATACACTTTCAGCAAATTATGTATCGGAATACGCAAAAGGTAAAGAAAATTTCCCTACTTTACTTGTTGCCGAAAGTGTGAAATATGCCGTATTTTCAAGATGTAAAGCAGATACGGCTTCACTTGGAACGCACTTGTTTTCTGATATGGAAAAGCAAAATAAGGAGAACTTCTCGGATATTATCGGTAATTCCGTCAATAAGATATGCAATTCGATATTAAGAAGCGTTGAGGTTGAAGTCAAGGCAATTTCGGCAGAGCGAGAAAAGGCAGTTGAAGAAAATACACATAAGCAGTCAATGCAGGAAGTTGAGAAAAGCAACGAGGAAACCATAAATAAGATAAACGGTCTTATATCGCAGATAAATAGTCTTTATAACGGTTTATCAGATAAAGACAGGGAGAATTTACCCGATATAAGCAAGTTATTTTCCTCAAAGGCTGCACCACAGACAAGGGAAACCAAAACCGAAAACACACAGAACGCTATAATCGGCAATACCCCATACCGATATATACCCGAAAAAACATACCGAAAACTTGACAAGGATAATGCCTTAAAAGTTGCAGAACAAATTGAAAAAGCAGGCTTAAAGTACAGCGGTAAAATAAACGAGGATACCGTTACACTCACCGTCAGCAAGAAAGATATAGAGCAAATCGACAAGTTGATAGCCGATATTAAAGGAATTTCAAAAGAACAGCCGACACAAAAGCATTTTTCCGAAGAAGAAATAGAAACGGCAAAACGGACTAACCTTGTTGATTTTCTTCAATATCGAGGAGAGCAGCTAAAGAAAGTCGGTAATGATGAATATACAATGCCGCAGCACGATAGTATGCGTATTAGCAGTCAAAAAGGATATTATTGGAATAGCCGTAATGTCGGAGGTAATGCCCTTAATTTCTGTATCGACTATTACGGTATGGACTTTAAGACAGCCGTAACGGAACTCTTGAATTTCAACGGCAGAAGCATTGAAAATATTATACAAAACACCGTTACAATGCCACAGGAGAAGCCGAAAGCGGAACATAAGCCTTTGCCCTACGATTATTCAGAAGATACAAGCAAGGTATTTGAATACCTCACAAAAACAAGAATGCTTGATGAGAATATCGTCAAAACCCTTATCGAGAGTGGCAGCATTGCACAAGATGTCAAAGGAAATGCTGTTTACAAGATATTTGACGAAAACAGCAAATTATCGGGTGCGGAGATAAGCGGCACATCGGGCGAACGCTACAAGCAGTATACCGAGCAAAACGGCGGCGGTTTTACGGTACAGCCAAACAAGGATAAAGAGCCGTCTAAACTTATGTTTTTTGAAAGTGCAGTTGATTTGTTGAGTTTTTATAGCTTCGCAAAAATGAACAACAAAAATATAGACGATTTTCGCCTTATCTCAATGGGCGGTCTGAAAGATAAGGTCATTGAAACGACTATTTCAAGATATGAAGATAAAAACGGTGTAAAACCGTCTTTTTTTATTTCCGTTGACAATGACGAAGCAGGACACAAGTTTAATCAAAAATACCCTAACAATGTTTACGATATTACATCAACCTCCATTTTTAAGGAATTAGGCGATAGTAAAATAAAAGATTGGAATGAACTTTTACAAGCTGTGACGGAAAAAGAAAAAACACAAACTATATCATATCTTCCCGATGACAGCGTGGAATATTCAAAATTCATATTCGATGAGGGAATAAAGGATAAGAATTTAAGGCTTATATACAAAAATTCGGCTGATACCTATATGATGAATTTTATTTCAAAGGACGATATTAAAAAGGCTAATGATGCCGCAAAAACAGGCAATGAGTTTTTTAAGCTGCTTATTGATTCTTCCGTAAAATATGAAGTCGAAGAAGGCACATTTTTCTATATGGCTGCTGATAATGCTTACGGCAGAGATAAGCATATATTTAGTGGCTTAAATGCAGAAACTATGAATGGGCTTGTTGATTATGCAGATAACGATATTTTGAATATTCCCGAAAAAGCAGTCAATAACAGCGGAGATATACCGTCAAAGGAAGAAATGACAAAATATTTGTTATGGCTCGGCTCTAACAAACGAATGAGTAAACGCAATATTCTTGAGGGTTTTTCACACCTTGACACTATCGAGGAGAAAGCAGAATTTATCAAGCGAGAGTACACTATCAAGGGGCTGAATGATGAAAGCGAAAAGATGAAATTTTCGATCGGCAATAAAAAGTACGAATGGACTTGGGCAGAATTGGCGGCAAGTGCAGAAAAAATGATAGCTGAACATAACTATCTAACTAAAAATGATATTGAAAAACTTGGTCTTATTACCGTAGGCGAAGTTAAAGAGATCACTAAAAAAGCGGAAGATGTAAAAAAATATATTGCTGAAATAAACCAGACTGTAACTGATGAAAAAAGCTATATCCCACTTTATACAAACTCCGCTGAATACGCACGAGCAAACGGAGAAATAGACGATTATAGAGCAAGCAACAGGGAAAATGAACGCTGTAACAAATATATCAGCGAAAATTACAGTGCATATCATAATTATAATACACATATTTTTGACAGAAATGGTCTTATGGATAAAGTAGTATCTGAATTTGGTTTAGAAAGGGCAACGGCGGTAATTGCTGGGTACATAAACGATTATGACGGAAGATATACAAAAGCGTGTAAAGAAGAAGCAAAGAAGTATATTCTTCCGAAGCAATACTACACTACTATGCACCCTGTACTTATAAATGCACTTTTTGAGGGAATCATAGACCTAAATCGTGAAAAAACAAAAGAGATGTCACAAGAGCAAAAGTCAACGGAACAAACAATAGATAACAGCGATAAATATAAATTTCTGTTGACTATTGACGAGGAAAAAGCTATTGAAATATTTACAAAATCAGACTTGCCTATATATCTTATTTATGACGATAATACCAATGTTATAGCACACAGCGGAGAAGAAATAGAAAATCACAGCGGAACATTCGGCATAAGCAAAGACGATTTTGATAAATACAATAGTGAAGTCGAGAAAAATTCCGAAACAGAAGATATATCGGATAATACCGATGTTAAAGAAGAAGCCAAAGAAGAAGTAAAGGAGAGCGAAACCAAACAAAAAGAAAACACTTCCAACGAGGAACTCATAAATGGTATTCCAAAAAATATTGTTATTGACGCACTTCAAAGAGGAAGTCATTTCATAGACGGCAAATTCAGAATAGAGAAAATAATACAAAGTGAAACAGATGTAAAAAATCGTATAGATAAAATCAAGAATGAATATGGTACAGGTGGCTCTTACAGTAGGAATGATGAAACTGCAATTTTTTCAATAGAGTATAACAATAAAGGATTGCATATAGGTTGGAAAACTGAAAACGGAGATATAAAAGGCAAACTATCTTGGTCGGATGTTGAGAAAACTCTCAATGAAATTGTACGAAAAAATCAGTATGTAACACCCGAAGAACGGTTAAAGTATGAGCAGAAAAACTATGTAAATACTAAAATTGGCTATCTGAAAGATGGAGATCGAATTTCCGTAAACGGTGATACCTTTACATTTCTTTACAATGATAATATGGGCGGTATATTTGTTTCCCCCGACAATCCCAATTCTCCACTATTGAATAGCAGACCTAACGGCGAGTATTTTATCAATGCTTTTATGCTGCATAGATATGATTTTGAAGTGGTAAACGGCGATATACCAAAGTCGGCTGATAAAAATATTTCTTATGGCAGCAACAATTACAAGTTTTTCAGAGGAGAAAG
>JAFUUG010000138.1 GCA_017483905.1 Bacillota bacterium | reverse complement strand
GCAAATAGCCACAGCATAAATGGCGGTATTATATGTTTTTCCTGTTCCGGGAGGTCCGTAAAGAATTATGTTCTTATCGAATTCTTTCTCATTCATTTCATCATCACCGCCTTTATCATACATGAGATCTATTCCTGTTCCAGCTTTCTCGCTCTTACCAAGCTTTCGTGCTGCAAGGTCAAAAATTCTATAGTTTTTAAAAGTGAAATTCTTATCTCTGAACTCTTTTACTTTTCTGCAATTTTCTATGTACTTGCTTAAAAATTCAGATTCCTTCTTAAGCACAATTCCAAAGTAACTATATATGCTAATGTTACCTGAATTGGAATTAAACACAGGGAATGTATTAGGTTTAAGGCAATGAAGTATTACAGAAGCTGATGCGGCCTGCATTCCAGGAATTCCTGTAGATAATGCTTCCTGGCATATATTAAACATTTTATCGTCAGAATCATTACCCAGAATATCTATACACATCTGAATAAAGCGAATGCAATCATCTTTCTTTGTTTTAAAAGAGTAGAACCCGGTTCCAAACATTCCAATTGATGCACCATCTTCACGATTGGAATACACATTGTTATTTGCATTCTCCCAAATCTTATCAAGCAGTTTTGTTAATCTTGATTTCTCACGGTCCGGCAGATGACTTGCAGAAATGGATGTTTTCTTAGTATCTACCATCTGCCTCCAAGTGCCAATAACCATGTGATAAATCAGATTCATATCCTCAACATCAATCTGATCAAGGTTGCCCATATTTTTATAAGCACGCACTGTTTCACGCACGAGCTCATAACTTCCATCGTGCTTATCTGGAACCATCTCACCAACATGCTGCAATTCCTGTGATATATTCAAGAACTCTCTTGTTTCCGGACTCACTATTACAGGACTCTGAGGCACAACAAATCCATGCTTTTCCAGAGTAAAACGGTCATACAAATCTCCCTCAAGCTCCTCTACGAGTTCAAGCTCCATATAGCGTCCTGCCTTACCATCAAATTCACCGGTAAGGTCATATTTTCGATCATCTTCATCTATGTCGGGTACCTCAATATTTACTTTGTTTGCATGGCATTTTAATCTTACGGCATGCTCTTCCCCAGAAACATAAATGTACACAATGTCACCCTCTTTGACATCTGTACTTTGTTTCCAATCGATTTTTTTCAAATCCCTAAAAGCATTAATACAATCATATTTTTCAGGATTTCCTGATACAAACCATTCCGTTGACAATGTAACCGCCTCTTTTCTTTATTGATTTAATAAACAAGCCTATGACTACTTGGTGTTCTTCTCTTTTATATACTTTCCGCTTTTTATACGCTCATCATTTGGTTTTTCTGCGTCAGCAGGTATTGCCCAGTACGAGCCTATTTTCGTTGCTCCTGGGATGCGTCTGACCTACCCCCATATTTTTTTGTCTTTAAAATTAGCATTATTCTACCATACCTTTAATTAAATTTCAATCTTAAATTTGTAATTTTACCATTTTCCCGAAATGATATATTCATTTTTCTTGCAGCAAAAGGGATCAAGCTGCATCGTTATAATATTCTTCCGGGGTTTTGTAACCGTTTGCTTCGTGTATACGTTTCCTGTTATAAAATATCCAAATATATTCAAATACTGCTTTTTTAGCCTCCTCTCGTGTTTTAAAATGTTGTTCGTTCAGCCATTCCTGTTTGAGTTTGCCCCAAAAGCTTTCCATTGGAGCATTATCCCAACAATTCCCTTTTCTGCTCATACTGCACACAAAGCCACCCGCTTTCAGCAGGTTTTGATAGTCCACGGAGCAATATTGGCTGCCACGGTCAGAGTGCAGAATACAGCCGTCTGTATCACCGACTCTGTTCATTGTGTCATTTAAAGCATCGATAACGAGTTTCTTTGTCATACGAGCACCCATAGCCTCACCGACTATCTTATCGCCGCAAAGATCCATAACCGCCGCAAGATAAAGCCACCCCTCATCAGTCGGAATATATGTAATATCGCTTACCATTTTGGAGTTTGGCTTTAATGCTTCAAAATCTCTGTTTAATACATTTGGGGCAACGGGAAGATCATGTTTTGAATGTTTAACCGTTTTTGTATATCTACTATCAATTTTTTTATTGAAGCCAAAATTTAAATATAATAAAATAATTTACTGATGTTTGCTTTGTATACAGAAAACTAATTAAATAATCTAAACCAAAGAAGCGGAATGCTATGGCAACAAGTTCATAGCACTCCGCTTTTTTTGTATGCAAAATCGGCTGAATTATCATAGATACAGTGTAATTACAGGAACTCCATTTTCTAATTCTATATATTTTTTCAAGAAATGTTCATTTACTTTTGCGCAATATTCAATTTCTTCCCAATCATCTGCATTAGCTAATTTTGCAAATAGTACTATTATAACTATATCAAGAAGCTTATGCTTTGTTTTGCTTTGTTGTCTAGGATCTTCAATTATTTCTATCATTTGTAATATTGCTATCATTTTTTACACCGCCTTTGTTATAGATTAGGAACTGTTGATAAATAAGTTGTGCTTTATTTGATTTATACCTCACTAAGTTACAATATAATTTTGTGTTTTATGCACAATTTATTATTTTACAGTTCCTTACTATATTTTTAGGCGGTGTGATATTAAATTTTATTTACAATTTATTCATGCGTTTGTCGTGACGAATTTTCACGGTTTTCACGGTTATTGAGTGAGTAAACAATATGAACAATGTTGTGATATAATATAGTTGTAACACCTCAACCTAATATGGTATAATTTTAGGAGGAAAAGAGGTATGTTACAAATGTCAAATCACTACGAACCGGAATTTAAAAAGAAGATAGTTCATCTTCATCTTGAAGAAGGAAGATCTCTCAAAAGTCTTGCTGCAGAATATAATGTATCACATGCAAGCATATCTAACCGGACCAGCCAGTTCCGCAAAGAATGTCTGATAAATGAAGAAGCCAAAGCCGATTATAACTACATGAAAGAGAATAACAAGTTAAAGAAACAGCTTCCTGAACTTCAAAAGGAAAATGAGTTCTTAAAAAAGCGGCGACATTCTTTGCGAAGGAAATCGATTAGAGGCTTATCGATTCATTCAAAAAAACAATAAGGGATTTGGATTAAGATGGTTGTTAAAGAAATTTAACATCTATCCTAATGCTTACTATAATTACTTGAAAAATCGAAAGGCTGATTATTATAAGAAGAAAGAAAAAATCAAAGCAGTCATAATCGATATATATCACTCTCACGGTGGTGTAGATGGATACCGCGTAATGCACGAATATCTACGACGGAGAGGTTATAATATTAGTTGTTTAACGACTCATGTATATATGAACAAAGAACTGAAGCTATTTTCATTGACAAGAAAAAGAAAGCCTAATTATAAATACGGTGCGCCGCATAAGGTGTTTGAAAACAAGCTGTGTCGCAATTTTGACGCATCAGAAATTAACACAAAATGGTGTACAGATTTTACTTATCTTTTTCTTACAAACGGTCAAAAACGCTATAATTGAACAATTATAGACTTACATGACTGTAGTGTCGTTGCAAGTATTACAGACCGAAATATAACTTCTGATCTGGCTAAGCGAACATTGCAAAAGGCGATTGATTCGCAATCAGGAATAAACTTACAAAAACTTATTATTCATTTAGATCAAGGAAGCCGGTATACTTTAAAAGAATTCACCGAATTCTGTGAACATCTCCATATCACACAAAGTGTGAGTCGTGCCGGTTGTCCATATGATAATGCCCCGATGGAGCGCTACTTTAATACGTTAAAGAGCGAACTAATTAATCAGCATTATTATCATACCGAGGAAGAGCTTTATACTTCCGTAGAAGAATTTGCGTACGTTAAATATAACCATATACGTCCGCATTCTTATAATAAAAATAAAACGCTTTTCGAGGCACGCTACGAGGTTAGATAAACGTCGTAGCAAATATTAGGTTGTGCTGTTACAAAAAAGCTTGACCATAACAGAAAATGATGGTATACGGATGTTCAAATGATTGACTTATGAATTGTTTTTGGGTGATACCAAAAAAAGATTTCCGTTTCGTTTCCGTTATATTTCCGTTACTGAATGAAAAAATATGATAAAATGCGTTAAATTATGATAAATTGGAGTCTTGAAAGTGCTAAGAAATTGGCTGATATTCAAGGAAATTGCAAATTGTGATAAGCGGTGAAAAGTACAGCGTCCCTCTCATAACCCGAAGGTCGTTGGTTCAAATCCGGCTCCCGCAACTCTGTTTTTTGGCTTAAAACCTTGTGTTTTGAGCCTTTGTTTTTTCTTTGTAAAATGTACCCCTTGTCAAGGACAATTTCGATTTTTAGGGGTGTAAATTGTTACTCCCTATGTTATAATGATATTGCTTTACCGATATAGGGGATAGTGCAACGCTGGGGAGCGACAT
>JAFUUG010000137.1 GCA_017483905.1 Bacillota bacterium | reverse complement strand
TCATATATGCGAAATAATTATTGTGAAGAAGCATGGCTGTTTTTGAATCATTTATCATCAATAATTAGTATAAATATGATTGAGGATATAGCTGCAATAGGAGAATCAAAAAATATTTCGTATAAGGATTTAGTCCAAACTTTAACGAAAATAAAAGCTAATATTGGAAGTGAAAAAATTTCAATAGTTCCAATAAAAAAATCAGTAAATAAGCTGTGCAGTAAATTGAATTATGACCCAACCGATTTATCAAATTTAAACTTGCCAGATGATTGATTACATTTGATGGCATACCTAAAAACGAAAGCGTTACAGTTTAATTACATCATCAAAAGTGATAGGTTCATCTTTGGATACGGCTATTGAGTTCCCGAATCCAAGACATGATTTTCGGTTCTTTTTAAGGGCAGAAAAAGCTCCGACGAAAAACAGTCTGGACAGCGAAACATCAATTCTGCGAGGGTCTCTGTCGCTGCCGCCGTATATCGGTTCATCATCCTCCAGAAATTTCAAACACTCAACCTGCATCATATACCCCAAGTCGCCATTGTTGCCTTTGGAGAGACATTTATCGAACTCATCGAATATCACAAAGCTTGGTTTGGTCGGGTCTATGTCCGAGAACGCATCGGAAAGACAGTTTGTGCCCTTATACGATTTCGGATTGCTGTTTGAACTGTCAAAAATGACAACATTTTTATAAACCCTTTTCAGGATTCTGAAGATCTCGGTTTTTCCGCAGCCGCTTTCGCCGATAACAAGGAAATGATTTCTTATACGCTTGTTAACAGCACTCCAAACCGCTACAGCGATCTTGCGTTTATATTCTTCACATCCCTGCATATTGGCGTCAAAGTAATCGTATATGCTTTTAGGGGTACGGAACAAGTCGTTATCTATACTGTTTACAACTATTTTGGGTGTTGTTGGCGGTACGTTTCTGTCGTCCCACCATTGATAATTTTGTATTTTACTTCTCATGGCCATGTGTGTTTCCTCCTGTAATAATTTGTTTCATTGGTAGTTAGTAGCTTTGTCGCATTCTGGTCGAACTCTTCCCCTTGACCCACTCATATCATCGCAGGCTTCTCCGGGGCGGCCGTCCGACCATATGCGGATGAAGTTGTCAAGGTGCACTCAAAGCACAAAAAACCGTTGCTTTGAAGTCAAGAGGGCATAGTACGCCCACTCTTGATCATCAAAACAACGGCACTTATCACACATGCCATATTAAATTGTAAACCCAGTATACCACAGACAAATTTTATATGCAAGACTTTTTTTATAAATATTTGTTCGGATCGGATTTTCGTTTAAACCTTTTAAGGCATTTATGCTCCGTAAAACCTAAGATACGACTTCATATTTGACATAATATATTTCCCGTTATGATGCCCGTCAAAAATATGATTTTGGATATCTATGCCTTTGCTTTTCAATATCGGATACAGCTTTTCACAGGCACGGTAAAACTGCCCCTCGTCATTATTTCCCGCATCAAGAAACACACTTATACCATCAAAGTTTTTGTTTGCGGCGATCGTTATCGGGTCATATTTTTCCCACATCGCCTCATCCGAAAAGTAGCACTCGTCCTCATCCGCATAAGACAGATCTATCGCAGGCATATGTCCGCCGATTTTTGAAAACATATCCGAATGTCGCAGCCCGATATGCAGGGCGCTGTATCCACCCGCAGAAACACCGCCGATAAACCTTGCTTTTCGATTTTTGACGGTCACAAAATTACTGTCTGCAAAAGGAACGACCTCCCGAACAAAATAATCCTCATACCGTCCTTTTTGAACTTTTCCGTATTTCCCGTCAACTTCACAATAAGCCTGCGAGGAATTTATCCCGCGGCTGTTGTCCATATTCGGGCATACGATAATAAGCGGTTTTATCTCACCCGCCCCGATCATTTCATCGGCAGTTTTGTCAATTTCAAGTTGCTGCAAAATGCTTTCGTCCCCCCTTCTGCCATGCAAAAAATACAAAACAGGAAGATCGGTATTTTCATATCCACTCGGACAATAAACCGCAATATCCATCTTTTTCCAGAGTATTTTGCTCTCAATAGTTCTTGTTGCCGTACTCATATCGCTGTCCTCACAAAATTTGTTATTGCCATTTTGATTTTTATAACATTATTTTTCCTCAACATTCTCAAAAATTTTCCGTTCAGCTCCGATCGCTGATTTTTTTATAAAATCTAATTTTTATAATCTAATATTTTTCCTTAGGAACCATTGCAAGTGGACGCCCACTCCGCATTTTTGAATAGTGAAAATCACAAATTTCAAAAACAACGTCAAAAGGCTTGCCACTTGCGTTCCTAAAATTGAAGCATCAATTTTTAAATTTTGGGCGAACCCAAACCCCTTGAAAAAAATCACTGTAACTTCAAATACCAATTCTGCTTAACGCCTCCATACACGCTTTTTTTCATCATCCGAAAGTTCCTTAAATAGTTCAACTATACCCGCAATTTTATGTTCTTTTATCTGCTCAATTATCATCAAACGGACGGCATCTATTTCTTCCAAATCTTCTTTTGCAATATAGTCCGGTAATTTTGAAAGTGTGTTCTGCGCCACATTACACTCTATCATATTCATACAACTAATTTTAGTCTTAATTGAATATATATTGCGTTCCATCCACATTCTACGTTTTTCTAAAAGTTGCTTTTTAATTTCTTCTATTAAAGCCTCAACTTTTTCAGCACAAACCGAATTCATCCATCTTTTGCTATACTCTTGTTCAATTCGAGATAATTCTTCAGTCGTAACTTGATAATTTCTAGCAATCAGTTTATAACCCTCAATATCCTCTTTTACCGTTTCATAAAACCTGACATTAGGTGTATCACTTTTTAGGTCAAGTATAGTATTTATAGCTGTGGCCATTTCATCAATATCCAATGATGTTTCAGTAAGCAAAATTTTAGTTTCATTATCTAAATCATCTATTTCTTTCATCCTTTTGTTAACACTTGCCACGGCATCACTAATACGTTTTTTAAACACATTCACTATGCCAGCATCCAGTCCTTTAACCTCATCAAAGTATTTAGACCATTTATTCATTGTTTCCATATTTTCTTGGCACATTTTGTATGTAGCATTACAATCATTTTGAACAAATAATATTTCTTTATTTGCCATTTCAAGAGTTTCTCCAAATTTTTGTATTAATTCAGCTTTTTTCACAGCAATCTGCACTCTTTTTTCTAACTGTTCTGCCAGAGCATCTCGCTTGATTATGCGCAACATTTTGCCACCGCGAGTATAATTACTTTTGAACTATAAATGAGCAAATACCGAAAAATGCACAAATTTACCCTATATTATT
>JAFUUG010000136.1 GCA_017483905.1 Bacillota bacterium | reverse complement strand
CGTAGTATTCTTGTTTTTAACTTTTCCGTTTGCGTTCGTTATCTGTAATCCCTTGGCTGTTTCAAGTTCTTTTTCTGTGATACCTACTACAACGTAAGCATTGTTACTGCTGTCAATGTAGATAGCTTTAAGTGCAGTTGAATTTTTTTCAAAACCTATAGTAGCAATTTCTGTTATATATGTTTCACCTGTTACTACACATTCAGCGTAACCGTCTTTAATTACAATTGCGCCAAGTTTTGTGCTATCTGTTGCAGTTATTTTAATAGTCTGTCCGCTTTCTACAGGAACTTTAAAAGTACAGTTTTTAACCTGAGCTTTTTGGTTGCTGTAATTTATATGAAATTTACTATTATCTGAACCTGTAGTTACTATAATACCTTTGATTGAAGTATCTCCTTTAGCATTTTCTGCTTTATATAATTTAGGAGCACTATTTGCATCATTATCAAAGTATAACACTTCATCGGTGAAATCCCAATTTGTGATAATACTGCTCTTAGCTATATTTTTACTTAATGTTCCCGATGAAGGTACTGTTACGGTTGCTTCATTGATATAATACTGTGCAGAAGAGTATTTTGCCGACTTTAAAGTAATATTATATGTACCTGCACTTAAAGCAGTGTCGTATTTAAGAACATCACCGTCTTTAGTGATAGCTGCTGTTCCTGCAACTTTTAAATCATTATCGTAGAATACTACTTTATCGCCTTCGCTTGCAAGGTCTGAATCAACTGTACCACTTACAGAAGTAACAGCGTTTACAGTGACTGAGATGTCAGCTTTAGCAATAACAGTTTCTCCGTCCATTATTCGTGCAGTTACTGTTGTTGTACCTGCGGATACCCCTGTTATAGTTCCTGTTGATTTACCATCAACAACAGCTGTTCCCTTAACTGTTGCAATGCTTTCATCTGCCGAAACCCATTCAAATGTGTAATCACCTAAGTTATCTATAGTTGCATCTATAGTTTCGTTACTTCCTTTATCTACCGATATTTCATCGCTTTTTACAGATACATCAGGGTCTGTTGATATTTCAACGTATTTTAAATTTTTAATATAAGGTTCTAAACTCATAGATATAAATGTATATGTTGTATTAGCTTCACAATCATATGAAAGTGTTCCTGTTGATCCGTTATAATCCCATTTAGAAGTGTAACCGTCCTTATCATTACCGACAGCCAAATAGTATTGTTTATTTGCTTCTGCCCAATCCAAAGTGAGTCGACCAGGATTATTTTTAGTTTGTATAGTAAGTTCACGTCTTACTTTACTTGTCGAAGTATTGTTTATGTTAACATTAGCTTCATTTTTGGTTATTTTGACACCTGTATTGGCAGTAAAAGACGCTTTGTTTAAGGCGTTTACTGTAATATAATCATTTGAAGCAAGAGTGCCTGCACTATCCAAACTTTTACCATATCCACCGTCTTCTGTACTTTTTGTAAAATCAAAATTAGCATAAGTAGTAGCAGCTGCAAATGCCATAACACTGCTGAATATCATCGTAGCACCGACTATTGCCGTAGCAGCAACAGTCTTTAATAATGATTTTCTCATTTTTTAATTTCCTCCTTGTTACCTTAATTTTTTTACTTTTCTGTGTAAATATAATTTGCAAATTACAATCAATTTTAACGGTAATTGATAAAACCGTTTTACCCCCTGCCCTCCTTTTACAAAAATTTATATGTAAACCGCCTTTTCCCAAATTCTGCAGATAAGAGAAAAAGCGGAAAACATCGCACCGACAATTTCAATAAAACTGCTTTCAACATTTCTTTTTTCTTACAATTCGATTCATCATAAATATATACTTTGTTATCAATGTACAGAATAAACAAATTATTCTTTTATATTATATCTTTATTTAATATAATTGTCAATATTTTTAAATAAATTTCATCAAATCAGTATTATTAAAAATATATACTATAATGACGCTAAACAAAAACAACAGCAAAAAAGACGGCAATAAAGATAAAACTCCTTATTGTCGCCTTTTTTGCTGTTGTTTTTATTCCCACAGAACATATATCCGATTTATAAGAATATCTTCTTCATTATAGATATATGTGACGGTTTCATTATTTTTTCGGTATGTCTTTATCGTGACTTTTGCCCCAAGCGTACATTCCTTTTTGTATTTCACCATGATATGCTTTGCGTTCATATTATTATAAATGTCATCGGGAAAATTATCCGCCGCCCATTCAAAATAGCTTACATTATTGACATGATCATTTGTATCGGTGTCCCGTCTTGTAACTGTATGAGAGAAACTGCCGAGATATTCAAGCCCCTCTGTATCCTCATACGGCTGTAAATACTCCGTTTCAAAAGGGGACGGCTCAAAATAGCCGTATGCTGTTTCCATCTCTTTCCATATTTTCGTAGGACGTCTTTTTATAAGGTCGGTAAACGCCCAGCGGCTTGCAGCTGTCAGAACGACATCTCCGCCGGCATTATAGGCATAAAATCCTCTTTTCGCAAGTATTCCTTTAAAAATTATCGGATATGTATGTACTCTCAGAGTATCGTTCCATTTAAGCGGTGTATTTATCCTTATATCCCAGTCTGTCACCATCCAGCCTTTATTTTCCTCAATAAACCGATTTATTTCAAAGCCTGCATATTCGGAATGAAATACAGCCGTTTCCTGCAAAAAGTCAATGATTTTTGCCTCTTTTACATACATATTGTTTTTAAGGTCATGATAGCATACGGAAAAATTTTTTTCAAATCCATTCATTTTATTTCACCTGTAATTTTCGTCCGCACTCAATGCAAAAACCAAGAGATGTATCGCACATATTTCCGCAGACACATTCTGTCTTTCCATCTTCCGTCTTTTTTTCTTTATTCAGTTTTGCACCGCATTTCGGGCAGAAAATAGCGGAATCGTCTGTTATCTCACCCGAACAGGCAGAACATATATACATTTCTTTTTTACCCGACTCTTTATCCGTTTTTTGCGAAAGTTCGGAAATGAGAGATTCTGCCGATCTTATTTTATCTTCCAGTTTTTCTATTTCCGAAAAGAAATTTTTACAGCCCGAATTTTCTGCCTCAAATTCTCCGTCTTTATATTTCTTGTATATCTCAAGACCTACATAACGGTAGAATTTATCCCTTTCTATGCGGTAAATTTCTGCCTCTTCTTTTAATTCGCCGATTCTTTCTCCCGTTTCCATATTTTTTATGGAATCTTCAAAAAAATTTTTTGCTTTGAGAAAAAGATTTTTTCCTTTATCGAGATGTTCGTCCAATTTTCTTTCCCACATAATTTATATCTCCTCAAGTTCGGTAAGCATTTCATCAATTATTGTACCTATTCCGACTTTTTCAAATAATCCCGCATCTTTTGCCATAAATGCCGAATCATACTCATTATAGAATGATCTGTAGTCCTTTTCGCATTCTGCCGAAAGGTCTGTAAAGAAATTATTGAGCAGTTCCTTTTCAAATTCGGCGGTCCTTTTTGCGTATAATTTATCCCTCTTTTTATTGCAGATATGTACGACTGATTTTATATAAAGAATATAGAGTACAATAATTATCACAATAATTACTATAAAAATAAGTATAAATCCCTGTGCAAATGTGAGAACGGTATTTATTGCTGTATTTATATCCACAAATACTTTCTCGACAAATTCGGTTACATTGTCGATAAATTCGGCTTTTACCGTTGTTTTTACGGTATCCGTCAGCCGGTCAGCCGTTGTTTGCTCGCCTGTTTTTTCCGTTTTCGTGTTTTCCGCCGCTATATTGCTTTCGGGTGCGGCAGTCTGTTCGCCTGAGTAAAAATAAGAAAAACAGTATATTCCAACTACCGCCGCAATAAGTACAAGGAATGGGAAAAAGCAAAAGAATCTCTTTCTTCTTGCTATTTTTTTATTTATCTTTTCTATCTCCGGATAACGCTGTGAAGTATACTTATCGATAACAGCCGATTTATCGCAAAGACCACCGACTTTACTCTTTACCATATTCATGGCATTATTGGTAAGCTCGTCATATCCTCCGTCGTGTATTTCCTTTTTTGAAGCGATTTCGCCATTTGTCATTACTCTTATTATTTTCTCTTGGGTATGGCGGTATATTTCGTTCATATCATCTATAAAGTGATTGTATTCATATTTTATCTTGTCATTGAGGCTTTTTTTGCTTTCGTCAAATATCTTTTCAAAACTCTCTCTCTTTGCATATTCCCTCGTGTATGCCCGAGAATTTAACCCGCCCGATATACTTTCGTATATCATGGAAAATGAAGAAGATGCTTCCGTTTTCTTTTTTGAAATCATAGCACTTATATCGTTATCTTTTTCGGAAATATCGGATTTTATCGTTCTGTTTATATCGTATTTTTCTTTTGTGAAATCATAAACATTCATTATTTCATTTCCGATAGCCGTTTTCAGATCATCGACAGCTTTCACACTGTCTATTTTCCGATCCTTCGCCCTTTTTTTGATTATCTTTTTCAGATCACCCGTTTCATCTGTTTCATTTGAATCTATAAAAACAGGCACATCGGGAAAACCTCTTTCCGCAAGAGTATTTCTGATACCATCAGTTATCTGTTCAATGTCCTGAGATGATATTTCTTTTTTGATCTGCAATATTACGGCAAGTCCCTCTTTGTACTCGTTTTCTTTTATATCGTAAATTATTTCCCATGTCCTGCTGTTAAAAACATTTGATATATCAAACAATACCGTTATACTTGTTGCAAGGGGGATAATTCCGCATATTTGTGCTTTCTCGCTTTCGCCGCAGTTGATTATTTTTATTTTGCGTGAATCGAATATATCAAATATTTTTGAATCGAAGATAGTCTTTTTTTCCATTCGTGCAATAAAAGCTTCTTTATTCGTTTTTTTATCTCCGATCACAAGAATTATCGGTGTATCCGATAAAGACATACTTTCGGCTATCTCACCGATGTTTTTGTCAAGATCATATCTTTCCGCCATGCTTTTTATGGATAAAAATCTGTTATTTTCCGCAACCTCTTTATTAGATGCCACTTTCTGCCGCCTCCCTGATTTTCTGCATGGTTTCGTCTATCTTCGATAGATTGTCCTCTATGCAAAGTATCGACTCTTCCTCTATATTGTTATTTATCCTTATTCCTCTAAATGTCTTGTCCATTATTTTAAGTTCTCTGTCAAATGTTTCAAGCAAATATCCCGTTGTCTGCTCTATAGTGTCGGCTTTTATCTCATCAAGTCGTGTATTGAATTCATCTATCGCCTTTCTTGCGGTATTTTCCATATTTGCACCGCTTTTATTTTCTATTATCGAACCGACAATATTGACTATAGCCCCGACACTGACTATCGCAGCAAGGCTTGGCAGAAGAAATCCCATACCCGGAGCCGCAAGCGTAGCGCCTGCAAGCAGCGAAGTGATTCCTGCTTTAAGCGTTACCCCGACTGCCGCCGATGTTGCAGCCGTATTTACTATCACTCTTGTAATATCGACCGTCTTTTTTATAAAATCGTTTTTCTCTCTTGCATTCCATAATTCTTCAAAAAGATCGAGAGATGCTTCTTCAAGCTCTCTGTCAAATTGAACCGTGTTTTTTATAGCCGTACATGTAACTTTATATAATTCATCGTTCAGTTTTGACAGTTTCCCGTAAAAAGCATCTTCAGCCGGGATAAGCTCGCTGCGCCCCTTTAATACATCATTGGCGGATTCAAAAACTTCATCTATTATATTTATGTATTTTTTTATTGCGGTATTTGAGCTGTTCTGTATAGAGCTGTTAAGAAGGTCTTTATATTCCTTGTGTATGTATTCAAACCATATCCTGAAATCGTCTTTGCTCGCAAAATCTTCCTTTATTCTGGCAGGTTCAAGTTTTCTTACGATTATTTTGCGGAATGTTTCAAATTCATTGTCGATACTCTCCCTTATATCCTCAACAAAGGAATATGCAGGGTTATTTTTTCTAAATCTTGCGATTATCTCATCGACAGCCGCCGTTATCCTTAAATTTTCCTCGTACTGTTCTTTACGCAGAGCAAGGGATCTCTGTACGGAAGAAACGATAGAAGCAAGTTCCGTCATTATCGTATTTATTTTATCCGTACCCTTATTTTCGCCCACCATATTTCTAAGGCTGTTTCTTATCTCGTCAAAACCGCCTCCGCCCGAAACTTCTTCTTCATATGAAGATACTTCCGATATGGAATAATCAGCTATATTGAGTTTTTCGGCTTTTGTCTTTATATCGTACTTTATTTTCCGCAGCGTGTTTTCATCTTCCGTATCGCTTTTCTGGAGTATGAAAAAAAATCGTCTGTATGGAGTGTATTTGTTTTTGGCAAGAATATCCCATACCGATAAAGAATCGGGATCGTCGGCAGGTATCACAAATATCACCATTTCGCATTTTGCGATATATTCATCGGATAAAGACGATACATCTGCATTTATTATGCCTATCCCCGGAGTGTCATATATACAAAGCCCTTTTAAGTCTTCATTCGTGTGGGTATTTCCGTATTTTATCTCACGTACGGCTTTTGTGGAAGGAACAACGGAAACATCACATATTTCTTTGCCGACAAGAGAATTGATGAAAGAACTTTTTCCCGAATTTATCTGACCTATGACAGTTATATTGTAATTATTCGATACAGTCTTTATGTAATCGTTTACTTTTTTCTTGACTTCTTCGTTATCCGTATCATCAATTATCTTCTTTATATTACCGAGAAGTATCTCGACATTTTCGTTTATCTGAGCAGGATCGCTGTATTGAGCCATTGTATTCACACTCCGTTAAATTCTTTGAGCAAAGTACTGATACCTTTGCCGTTCATTACAATTATACAATTTACAGTGAAATTTGTCAATTTAAGGAGCATAAAGTTTATGATTTATGTAAGAAAATGTTACATTTACGTTAATTTTCCTTGAAAATAACACGAGATAATGATATAATTTGTATAAAGGATATATAGTAAGCGACATTAAAAAATGTCGCTTACTATAACCCTCCGGGGGATGCACACGACTGCGTATAAGGTAGTCAGCCGCTTTGCGGCACGCAGTCGGTGCGAGTAAACGCCCAAAGTACAAGTACTTTTGTCGTTTACT
>JAFUUG010000135.1 GCA_017483905.1 Bacillota bacterium | reverse complement strand
GATGCCATTATTACTTGTAATAATTCATTTTCGTAGATGATACCATTTTCACAGCCGCCGCGTTTATATCTTTGGTTGGTAAGACAGCAAAAGTGATATTTACCCGAACGGCAATCCTTGTGTCTGTTTAATGCCCTGCCGCAGTGACCGCAGTATATTTTACCTTTAAAAAGATTTTCTGTATATGGTGTTGATGTCTTTTGTGAATGTTTATTCTTTAATGAAGCCAGTCGCACCTGCGCCTTATCAAACAATTCCTGCGATATAATTGCTTCGTGTGTGTTTTCAACAACAATCCACTCACTTTTGTCCCTTGGAGTCTGTTTATGCGCTATTGTGTCGGTCTTACCCTGTACCAGCTTGCCTGTATATATTTCCTGCTCAAGAATATTCCTAACAGTACGGCTTGTCCAACTGTTTTGTCCAACAGATTTCTTGGAAGTAATATAGCCTTTATTATAGCCATATATGCTGGGTGTGGGAATATTCTTTTCAGTAAGGTTTAAGCAAATTTCTGTTGTTGACATACCGTCCACAAACCATTCAAAAATCATTTTTACTACGGGCGCAGTTTCGGGATTGACTATCAGTTTATGGCAATCGTTTGGGTCTTTAAGATAGCCGTAACGCGGTCTTGCACTTACATATTGCCCCTCACGCATAGCTTGTCTTGCCTGCGTCTTTATCTTCTTGCCTATATCAAAATCATAGGCTTCATTTATGATATTTTTAAGGCATATCATAAGGCTGTCATTGCTTTTGAGATTATCGGTGTCTATATCATCATTTACGGCAATGAAACGAATTTTATGTTCGGGGAAAAATCTCTCGATATAAAATCCCGTATCTATGATATTTCTGCCAAGTCTCGAAAGGTCTTTCACGATAACACAATCAATACTGCCTGCGCTTATATCGTCAAGCATACGCTGAAATTCGGGTCTTTTAAATGTAGTCCCGCTGATGCCGTTGTCTATATAAATACCTGCCGTTTTCATATTCGGGTGCTGTGCGATATAATCATCAAGTATCAGCTTTTGGTTTTCAATAGAATTGCCCTTATTATGGCTATCTTCAACCGATAATCTTATATACTGCGCTGTCCTGATGTATATTGCTGTTTTTATTTCGGGTTCATTGGTTACTGCAATATTCTTTCTGCCTTTCCTTGCCATTTATACCGCCTCCGTCATATTTTCAACTTCCGATAACATAAACTATGAGAAGTAAAAGGGAGCTTGCTCACTTTTACTCGAAAGTTTAACGATGCGAAATCTTTGATTTCGTGGAGGTTTGAGGAAGATTTATCTTCCGAAAACATACTCTTGTAGTCATCATCGAAATTAAATGTTATCTGCAAATATTTCTTGTCGAATATTGTTATATTTAAGATAAGCTGAACAACAGTGCTTCGGTCGAGTTCCTCAACATCTGCAAAACGCTTAAAATGTTCTGCCCACAAAGTCTTTTTTTCTGTGTTGTTTAAATATTCATCAAGCTCCTGTTCAAGTTTTGCAAGCGTTTCTCTTAATTGCTGTTCGTCTTTTGAGTACACCATTTTTAGGGCTTTGTAATCATATTTATCGAGAACACCCGAAACAAAGTTTTCGTATAAAGCGGCTTTATATTCTGCTTTTTTTGTAAGCTGATTTTGTACCTCGGTTATCTGCATTTTTCTATCCGAGTTTATTGCCTGTACATCAATATTTTTTAAAATATCATCA
This sequence comes from Bacillota bacterium, assembly GCA_017483905.1. Lineage (GTDB taxonomy): Bacteria > Bacillota > Clostridia > Lachnospirales > CAG-274 > RGIG4831. Next base: position 34 of record JAFUUG010000135.1, on the reverse strand, counting down.
AGCGAGATAACATTTTTGATATGCTCTTTTATTG
>JAFUUG010000134.1 GCA_017483905.1 Bacillota bacterium | reverse complement strand
ATCGGTTTTCCGAGAAAATATAAGTTTATATTAGCGGGAGTAAGAACGATACCTTGCTGTTTTAATGATGTATCTTCCGGAAATTTTAATGAAGCACCGAGTGAGGATGTGTTGAAAACAATAACTAAAATCAAAAAAAGTAAAAGAGATGTTTTTTTCATATTAGTTTCCTTCAAATTAAATTTTGATAGTACTAAAAACTCCGCTTGATTCTTTTTGGAAAAGATCAGCGGAGTTTTCTATAACCAATGATTATTATTGTTTTCCCAAAAGTTTATCTTTAAACTTCATTATAGGTGAACGGGTATCATTTTTGTTTTTTTCTTCCTGCTCGGCTTCTCGCTGGATTTCTCCATAGACTATGCGACCGATCATCTTGATGTCTTCGATTCGTTCACGGCAGAAATTGTTTTTCAGTTCATAAACAGCTTCCGTAAAATCGGTTTTGCTGAAAGCAATATTGGTTATCTTACTTTTGAGAGGTGGATAGCCATTGAAAGGCTCAAAAAGTTCAACAAGATAACAATCCTCTGTTATATACTTTATTGCAGCCTCAAATTCACCATGAAGAAAAGCTCTGTCGGTATAAATAATAGTTCCGATATACTCGCGAAGCGATGTCAGATCCTTTTCTTCAATACATTTCCTTACCTTTTCATTAGGTACATAAGTAGCCATTATGTAAGCCCCCTTAGAAGTTCATAATATCATCGATTTCCGCTTTTATATCGGAGATCCATTGTATTTTTATTTTATTGCTGGCTAATTCTTGCTTTAATTTTTCCGTATTTGAAACTTTGGCTGTTATTTCATCAAGAAGCTTTGCAACGACACCGTTAAGAGCGTCTATACTTTCGTTAAAACTCTTTTTGAAAGACTGTGTTTCTTTTTGACCTTCCCTGAAAATATTTTCAACATTTTCTTTTATTATAGAACTTACTTCAGGTATTTCTTTCTGGACAAGTTCTGCGACGTTAACTGTCTGTTTAACACCTGCGGAACGCTGTACTTTGATGGTCTTTGGCTTCCAGAATTCAAACCAACCTCTGTTATAGTTTACTATTTCTATTTCCTCATAAACATCTTCTTTCTTAACATTCTTGGAAATGAGTTCGTAAACGGATTTGAAGTTGTGTTTTTCGAAATCTTTGACCTTGAAAAAGCTGAAATCGCCGACTTCGATATCAAGAAGGATATTATCCACATAACTCTTGTATTCAGCAAGCATTGCTTCACCTTTTTCAACAAGGTCTTTTTCGATTATACGTTTAAGTTCTTCGGAATATGCGTTCTGAAATCCCGTAACCTCTGAATTGAAACGAGTGATAAGAGTTTCTGCTTCTTCTTTTTCAACTTCTGTGATACCGATATATTTTTCGGTAAGACGGTCAAGAGAACGCTCAATTTCAATTTTCTGATCACGGATTATGCTCTCATCAAGGTCAAGATTGTTGATCTTTTCCTTGAATTCATTGGATACACGGCAGCCTTCCTGATGTTTTCTGTAAGCATCTTTAAGCTGCATACGGATGTCCTTGAGTTCACTTGCGTTTTCGGCTATTTTCTGATCGAATTTAGCACGCATATTCTTTTCATCTATTATTTGAATGAAATCTTTGATGGCTTCGTCTATTTTTATAGGATAAGCATATTTTTTCAAATATTCATTTATTGCAGCTTCAATAGCAGGTATACCGGTATGGATAAGAACCTGTTTATAATTGGAAAGCTCGGCATCTTCTATGGCTTTTGCTTCTTCAAGTTT
>JAFUUG010000133.1 GCA_017483905.1 Bacillota bacterium | reverse complement strand
TTATTCCAACTATACCGCCCATTCCGCCGCCTGCCGCACTCAATACAGCCGTCATTGCAGTCTTTGCCCCTATACCGATATTTTCCGCCATACACATTCCGACCATTATCATAATAAGCGCGTAAATAAGCCCTGCTGCCGCACCCCACATAAGACCTTTTTTCTCTGCCGCAAATGCCGTCAGCATCCCTGCGGCCGCCGTCGATACTATCACCGCTCCCATTACTGTCACCGATAAATTCTTATCCGTCATATCCGAATATGTAAGCAGCAGCGCATATATGATAAAAACCGCCCCCGTAATTATATATCCCGTTCCCACCGCAAATAACATTCTCAAAAATATCCCCTTATCTCTCATATAAAGTCCTCCTTAAAAAATTTTATTTTTTTTCCTATTAACTATTGTACTTTTTTGGATTTTACATTATGATATATAATATATATTTTTTTAAGAAGGTGATCATTTGCGTACAGTCGATCTTCATACTCATTCCACCGTATCAGACGGAACATATTCTCCCGCCGGGCTTGTAAATTATGCTGTACAAAAGGAACTCTCGGCAATAGCACTCACAGACCACGAAACCTCCGAAGGCGTTACAGAAGCTCTTGAAGCGGCAAAAGAAACTTCTCTTGAACTCGTTCCGGGAATAGAGATATCTTCCGATTTCAACGGCAAGGAAGTCCATGTAGTAGGTCTTTATGTGAATAACACCGATAAAAATTATATTTCGACACTTGATTCCTTGCGTAAAGAACGTGAAAACAGGAATCACCTTATGATAGAAAAATTTTCCTCATTGGGAATATCCATGACTTATGAAGAGCTTGAAAGCGTTTCCGATTCAAAGATCCTTACCCGTTCCCATTTTGCAAAACTTCTTATGAAGAAGGGTATCGTCAGATCTATATCGGAAGCATTTGACAGATTTCTTGCAGATGGGAAACCGGCCTATATAAAGCGAAATCTCCCCTCCTGTGAAGAATCGCTGCGCATCATATCCGATGCAGGAGGTATAGCAATACTTGCCCACCCCTACACATATAAATTAAGTTCTGATAATCTCACAAAACTGATATCCCATGTATCATCTATCGGCTTTACGGGTATAGAATGTTATTATCCGACCCATACCCCAAGTCAGACAAGACATATTCTTGACCTTGCCGAAAAGTATTCACTTCTTCCCTCAGGCGGAAGTGATTTTCATGGCAGCAATAAACCAAATCTCGATCTTGGATCGGGCTACGGAGAACTTTCTGTATCCTATGATATACTTGAAAAACTGAAAGGAAGTGCAAAAAATGGCAAAAGATTCAATTAAAATAATATCAAACAACAAAAAAGCCTACCACGATTATTTTATTCTTGAAAGCTTTGAAGCAGGTCTGTCCCTTACAGGCACCGAAGTAAAATCCATACGTGCAGGCAGATGTAATCTGAAAGACAGTTATATAAAAATAGAAAATTCCGAGGCAATTATACTTAATATGCACATAAGCCCTTACGAACAGGGAAATATTTTCAATCATGACCCTCTCCGTCCAAGAACTCTTCTTCTCCACAAATACGAGATAAATAAACTTCTCGGCAGCATCTCGACCGATGGTACCACCATAGTCCCGCTCAAAGTCTATTTAAAGGGAAGCCTCATCAAAATCGAGATTGCCCTCGTAAAAGGCAAGAAATTATATGATAAACGTGCCGATATTGCAAAGAAAGACCAACGCCGTGAAGCCGAAAAAGAATTTAAAATAAAACTCCGTGCATAAAAATAAGCTGCCAACTTAAGGCAGCTTATTTTTATACTATACTCGTAAACGGAAAATTTTTCCGTTTACGAGTGCGCCGACTGCGTGCCACGAAGTGGCTAACTCCCTTGTACGCAGTCGTGCACATAATTTATACCGAGTGTGCAAATGTTTTTGCACTCCGGTATAAAAGCTGTAAAACGCTTTGCTGCGACGTATTTGACTGAGCAAGCATGGATACCGCCGCCTCTTCAAGTACATTCACTCATATCCATCTGATTTTATATACGTTTATCTTTTTCTGAAAAAATTATACACAGCCTCCGCCGCTTTTCTGTTCATTCCCTCTGCCTCACAGAGTTCCTCTATTTCCGCACTTCTTATTTTTTCTATTGACCCAAAATGCTTCATAAGATTTTTTCTTCTCACATCTCCGATCCCCTCTATGTCATCAAGTACAGATCGAATCTGTGCCTTTGCTCTCAATCTCCTGTGATAATCTATCGCAAATCTATGAACTTCATCCTGTATTCTCGTAAGCAGCTTAAATCCCTCTGAATGAGTATTTATGTATATCTCTCTGTTTTCGTATATAAGCCCTCTCGTTCTGTGTTTATCGTCTTTTATCATTCCACATACCGGAACACTTATTCCCACATCGTCAAAAGCTTTCATTACAGCCGATATCTGACCTTTTCCGCCATCAAGGAATATCATATCGGGAAGCTTGTCAAATCTTCCGTTTACGGCATTTTCTTCCTTTTCCTTTTTGTATCTCAGGAATCTTCTTGTTATTACTTAGTACATAGATGCAAAATCATTATGACCTATTACACTCTTTATCTTGAATTT
>JAFUUG010000132.1 GCA_017483905.1 Bacillota bacterium | reverse complement strand
TTCATATCTTGAATCGGAAGTCGCATATTATGACCCGAATATCGTAAATGTTACCCCAAACAAGCCCGATATATACCCAAAGATAAATCCAAGCGACACAAGTAATATAATAGATGTTTACTGGGATACATTCGCAAGATATCCGTATAATTCAAACGAAGAGCCTTTCGTTGAAGCAGACGGAACATATATCGACAGAAATGTAAATTACGATCTCTATATTTCGGACTCACTTGAAAGTATAGATGACCCTACTCTTCCCAAATCAATGGATTTCGTAGCCGGTACGACACTTAATCCTACAGTTATAGAAGATACGAATACACCTGTTTATTACAGACCGTTTTCTACATACTACACCAACGAAAACGGCGACTATGTGGAAAAATCTTTAAAGAGAAACAAAACATACTATATCAAAGTCGTTGCAACAAAACTTATAAACGGCGGAAAAGACCTTGTTTCAGACCCTGCCTATGCAACTATCTATCTTCCGCCAAAAGGCGAGATAGCAGAGCCTCAGACATTGTCAAAGCCACCTCTGAGAATAAAGAAAAAATCAGACGGAAAGCCCGAGATAACGCAAAGCACAATAACTGTTGAATGGAGCAAGAAATGGTACGAAGTATACAGCGAGCATTTTGATGACTGGTATTCATCCGTTGCCATTCGTGATAACAACATAATCGTAGGCGATCAGATAACCGAAGATGACAAAGTCATAAATATATTTGACTGCCAGAGCGAAGAAGCCGTTCGTGAACTTTTCAAAGAAAACGGACTCAGCGAAGAAAGAGCCGATAATGCACTTCTCAGATACATAGACATAAGCGGCTCCGATGTAAAATATGAAATGCAGGTTCTCGATTTCGACCTCATAAACGCTGGCGGCGGTTATAAATCTTATGTGGAGAGCATAATGGAAAGCGATACAGGCAATTGGCAGACTATCTCTCCGACAGAAAACACAAACGGCTACTTTGAACATACCGTAACAGGTCTTGACAAGAACAAAACATACATAATCATTTTAAGACCTTACAGAGTAACAGAAGACGGAAAGAAAGATGCCTACCCTACTTATGTGATGGGTACTACTCTCCCTTCCGATACAGTTGTAAATATAATGCCTACTGTTCCTATTCTCAGAGAGGTTTCCCACAGTGACAGCACTATAGAAGTCAACTGGGAAGAACATATACCTAACCTTGATTATGAAATGGTAGTCAGCGAGATAATGCTTAACGATCCCGCAACAGGCGGTAAAATAATCGGAAACGATGAGATCGTCAAAAACGGTCAGCGAAAGGAAGAAAACCTTAAATACATAAGATATTACACTATAAGAAATCTCTTCCCTCAGACAGGTTATTATGTATGGGTTCGCTCCATAGCTCATAATTCCGACGGAGATGCCTATTCACAGTGGTCTAACCCTGTATATGTCGTTACCGATAAATTACAGGCAATAACTCCGCCAAGAGGTCTCGGTCTTGTTTCACAGATGAGCCTTGATATTTATAATAAATCCAACAGTCTTAATTACATCAAAGCCGATTATAATTATCTCATCGTTGAGTGGTTCAAAAATGCAAACGATGAAACAGAGGGAGCAGAAGCACCACGGCAAAACAATCAATCCGATGCTGCTTACGATGTATTGTCCGACCCGGAAATTAAAAATACCTATATCGTAAAATTCAATAACCTTATAAATAATACATATTATTATGTAAGGGCAAAAACAACGCTTGCAGTCACAAGAGGAAAGGACGGCGAATCTGTCCATACTTATGCCTACATCGTTCAGCTTTCCGCAGATGAAGATTTCAAGGACGTTGTCGAAGTAAGCGTACCTATAACTCTTGCCGGCGAAACAAGTACCGCCGAAAAGGTCTACATCGTAGAATCTGAATGGTGCGATACGATAAGGCTCATCACATCACCTTATGACAATGAATATGACGGTAATCAGAATCCTGATTTCTACCCTCTTCCTGATGATGATTTTGAGCTTATCTATATTTACCCTACCCTTACATATCGTTTCCGCTCCGATAAGGAGGATATGGAGGGTTATGATGATAACCTTGTAGATCAGCGTTTCATAACAAGACTTGTAAAGAACAGAACATTCAACTATAAACTCGACCTTACAAGTTACGACGGAAACCTTGTCACAGAAAGAGCCGTCGAAATACCTTATTCCGTTATAAGTGCTTTTGACGAACGTAAAATAAGTCTTGAAGTAAGAGCGGATAACGCTGTATTTACGTTCAAGCCGGGATTTCTTGATACTCAGGAAGTCAGAAATATAATCGGCTATGGCTACGGTTCCACAGTAAAAATAAATATTCTCCAGAAGCCTTCCGATATACCGGCTCTCAGCTATAATCAAAACTATGAATCTACTCCTCAGAAAGTATCTGTTGCAATACAGACAAAGGACAGCACGACCCCTATAAAGACACTTGCAGAGGACATGACTGTAGCACTCAAATTAAATAACCGCTACAGCATCGAGGATAATAACGTAGGCTCTTACGAAGATACCGATATAAGCATGGGTTGGGAACGTATAGACTATACTTACGATGCAAATTCGGGATATTTCACTTCCGAGGTAAAGACTCTCGGAACATTTGCGGGAATCGCAATATCCGCACCTCTTACAGACGGTGGCGGTGCTCCCGATATGGCGGTAAACAGCGTTATATCGAAGATGAATATAACCGATATGACAAAATACGACCCTGATGCAAAAGTATCATCGCTTTGGTTCAATAATCTTGTAGCCGCAGTAGCAATGGGCAAAAAAGATACCACTATAAACACACCTGTTGCAACCGATGAATACAATGCTCTCAGGAAAAAGGGAATGTTGATAGACGGTGCGGTCGTAAGCCGTGAAGCTGCTGTAAATGCACTTATAAAGCTTTACGAAACAAAGACGAAACGACCTGTTTCATACTATTCGGATATTAATTCAACCCCTTATTCCGATATAAAGAATGCCTCAAAAGCAAATCAGACAGCAATGCTCAAAGCTGCGGAGCTCGGTTTCTTTGACGGCAGCTCTTCAAGACCTAAAGATGTTATGACGATGAAAGAATTATTTGAAATGCTTGATATCGTTATGACAGACGGCAATATGTAATTACAGTAAATATATAAATGAATTTCGGAGACCGGACAAACGGACGGTCTCCGTTTTTACGGGAAAAGTTTGGCAGGTGACATATATAGATAAAAAAGATTACACTACATTCCTTTTGACAATAATAATCCTTCTGCTCATAACAAATATAATAATCGCAGGCTTTATATTTGCAGCTATAGATCTTATCGACCCCGAAGCATTTGCCGTATTTAAAAATATTTCTTTTGATATTTACAAAATAAGTGAAGACATCGACACAATACCGCAAGACAGCACCGACAAAGCCAAAGAACAAAATGAAGCAGAACCTCAGGTCATAAAAATAACCGAGTTTATCGAAAATTTCAATAAAAACTGTACTCACACAATAAATAAAAACAACATTCTTGAAACAACCTCTATAGACAACATTACCTCTGTTACATACTTGCTTGAATATTCGCCCTATACTGTAATGACGGTAAATTACTCGGAAGAAGAATTTATCTCGGCATGGATAATCGAAAATAACATATCAGACAGCAACAATGCCGCTCCATATATTTCTTCTTTAAAAACAGCGGTAAATGTAAAAAACGATACCGAAAAAATACTTATAAAAAAAATGGGAGATAAAACAAATTATTCCGCAAAAGAAAACTGCGGCGCATACATACTTATCTATGAAAAAACAAAAGGGTGTTCGACCTATGAACTCTCCCCTAAATACTAAAAAATAATTTTTATTTGACAGGCACAAAAACCTCTCATATTTCATATATTTTAAAATACTTGATTTGGGAGGTTTTTTTGTGTTTTTTTGCCTTTCCCATTTTTTCATGTTTTCTTATGTTTCAGGCGGTAATTCCTTTCCCCGACCGCTCAGTGCAGAAGAAGAAGAAAAATATATCACCGAATACCAAAACGGCAGCGAAGAAGCCAAAAATATACTTATCGAAAGAAATTTGCGTCTTGTTGCTCATATTGCAAAAAAATATTCCTCAAATTCATCATACGATAGCGACGACCTCATTTCAATAGGAACTATCGGCTTGATCAAAGCAGTAACTACCTTCAAGCCAACTAAAGCAACCAAACTTGCAACCTACGCTGCAAGATGTATTGAAAATGCAATACTGACCTAAGTTACACATAGGTTGCCATAGCGGTACCTATATGTAATTCATTCTCAAAATTGTAAATAAGATTTTATTAGATTAAAATACTCCCTTTGTATCAACTTCGTGCCATTTTCCCATCTTTCTATTGTGCGAATATTTAAACCTAATAAATTTGCAAATTCTTTTCGAGTATAACCCTTGTTGATACGAAGTTCTCTCATTTTCTTTGAATAAGGATATGAAATAAATAAATTATACTCATCATAAAGAAAATTTGGTGTGATATTGAGTATTATTGCCATTGTGTTTGCCACTTCCAAAGGTAAACAGCGTTTATTATTCTCGTACCGCTTCACAGAATCTACACTTATATTGAGTAAATTAGCCAATTCCTCTTGTGTCAAATCCGCCTTGAACCGATAAAACGCAATCTTCTCCCCTACCGTTGCCTCTTCCAATAACTCCCTCACAGGCACAACTATATGTATAAGCGGCAACAGCATATTATCCGCATTTCTGCAAAACAAAAAGGCTGTATCGCCTTTTTGCGGTGATACAACCTCTTCATCGTTATTCTTCTGCTTTATCGG
>JAFUUG010000131.1 GCA_017483905.1 Bacillota bacterium | reverse complement strand
TTTGGGCGTTTACTCGCACCGACTGCGTGCCGCAAAGCGGCTAACTACCTTATACGCAGTCGTGTGCATCCCCCGGAGGGTTATAGTAAGCGACATTTTTTAATGTTGCTTACTATAAAAATTTCGGACCGTTGTATATAAACAACAGTCCGAAATTTTTATTTAAGTAAACTTTTAAGTGCATCCACATTGATGTTATGAACAGCCTCTTTATTTTCTTTCTGTATCTGCTCATATACTTCTTTTCTGTAAATACTTATATCTCTCGGTGCTTTAATGCCCAGCTTAACCTGTTCACCCTGTACGCCAAGTACAACTATCTCGATATCATCGCCAATGATAACGGAATCACCTTTTTTTCTGGTCAAAGCTAACATACATCATACACCTTCTTTCAATTTTTTGATTTCCTCATAAATATAATATTTAATAGGATATTCCTCATTATTTGAAATGATCTGCTTGCCTTTCATACTCTTTATATTGATTATTACGGGAGCTTTCAGATTGACCGTCATTTTTTCCACATTCTCCGGTATAACGGCAATATTGTATATTTCAATATTCTTTTCATCTTTATCTATAATATCTTCCACAAGGCTGTCTTCCACACAAGGGTTATAATCGGGCATATATTTGAATATATCGAGCATTGCAAAAGCGATATTCTCATCTTCCGCCGACTGCAGCCAATAAAAAGGACCATCATCATCCGTTACCAGCACAAACTTCCTGAGTTCCTCAAATCCCGGTATTCCCTCTTCAAACGTAATTAATTTGCTGTCCTCTATTTCTATTTCTCCGAAATTTCTACTCTTTACTATCACTTTTATCCCTCCCGGAAATTATTATAAATAATCAACAAGCGACACCTGTGCAATTCCCATACCTACTTTAAGCGCCGCATTATAAACGGCATTCGCCGTATTGTAATTCATAGCCGCCTCCGCAAGATTTACATCTTCGTTATCGGACATAAGTGCCTTATAATTCGTATAATCTTCGGCAAGCCTGTTTTCTGTCAGTTCCAGTCTGTTTATCTTAACGCCGACCCTTGTATGTTCTACCATTGTATCGGCCATTATTTCATCGAGTTTTCCAATCATAGCATCCATAGCCGAACGAAGATCTATAACAGATGCCGAATCTCCTATAGTGTCCTGAAGCGTCATCAAAGCATCCTGACTCATATCATCATTGACATAATTTCTCATAGCGTGTAATTTATCATATATATCCTGTGTATATACATTATTTGCAGTCGAATTTATATCCGCATAAGTTCCCACACCTATCTCTATTTTTATTTTCTGGGAATCAATGATATAATTTCCCCCCGCATCTTTTTCATATACATCCGGATTCAGCTTATTAATACCGTCCTCACCTTTTATCATTACAGGTGTATCCGTCTTATATCCCGAGAATATATATCTTCCCATGTAGGTAACATTCATCTCGTCTTCAAGCTGTTCGACAAGTGAATCAAACTCATCGAGAAGTTTCGTTCTGTCATCATCTTTACAAGTATCCGTTGAACCCTGAACACATATCTCTCTCATTCTCTGATATATCGAATCAATATTTCTGAATGTACTTTCGGTTATCTCGATCCATGATGAAGCCTGCTTTACATTTGCTCTGTACTGAGTAGTATCCGAAACAGTAGTCCTGTATTTAAGCGCACGGCTTGCAATTATAGGGTCATCCGATGGAAGCTGTATCTTTTTCGATGTTGACATCTGCGTATAATAATTATCGAGATTCGTAAGGTTTCCATTTAACGTAGTTACCATACGATTAGTTATCATAGTATTCGTTATTCTCATCTATCTCAGCTCCTTATCCAACTTCATTTATCAGCCTGTCATACAATTGATTCATAGTATTCATTATTCTTGCCGATGCCTGATACACCTGCTGATATTTTATGAGATTAGTCATCTCTTCATTAAGACTTACTCCCGACACCTGTATCCTCTGATTATCTACCGTTGTAATTATATCGGTATAATATTCCTTGAAATTCGTAGCCTGTTTATTATCTATCGCAAGTGCCGAGTCCGTAGCAACTATGAAATCATATATATTACCCTCTGCAAAAAGGTCGTATGAATCCTTTAACTTCATAAATCCGAGTATAACTTCATTATTACTTGAAAAATCGACATTTCCGCCTGCCGCAAGAGTTGCCTTTTCCGTATCGGAAAGTTTTGCGATAGCAAGATTTTCGGGTGATTCAAGTAATTTCTTTGCAACACTGAAATTCATAGCAGTCATTTTTTCATAATCTATTGTTTCCGTATCTGTTATGTTTCCGAGATCGTCCTTGTAGGATAAGAAAAGACCGTTAGTCTCACCGTTCATATTGTAGCCTTCTCTGTGAGCAGTGATATTTTCTATCTTCTCGCCACTTATATAATTAGTTCCGTCATTCAGTGCCATTGCAAGCGTTCTCACAAACAGATTCATTCTGTCCATGTAATAAGGTATACCCTTGTATGAATTACCGGTACCGTCTGTTATGCCGCCGTCACCATCTCTTATATCAAGCAGTCCTTTAAGTTCTCCTGACATTCCCTCTTCATTGAATCTGCTTCCGTTCATACAGTATACATTATAAAGATGCGGTGCATCATCGGGATCGGCAAGTTCCTCTCTCATAACACAGGTCAAAGGATTATAGAAGAAATGGTCTATGAATTCCTGTCCGTTTAGAAGTACTTTGTATCTCAGATCTGCATTGTTTTCTTCATAGTTCGCACCATGTTCCTCTTTTACCTCAACATTCACATATCCGGATAGTTCATCTACAAGCAGTGCTCTCTGATCTCTCAGATCGTTTGCTGCCTGCCCCTGTATCTCATAGCTGAATATCTCCTTATTAAGTATGCTTATCTGATTTCCGAGGGAATTTATCGTTTCCACAAGAGAGTATATCTCATCATTTACATCCTGCTGCTGTTTTATCATATTAGCTGCATAGCTGTTTATATTTTCCACAAGATTCACTGTAGTATCTATAACACCCGATGCATAAGAAGAATCTCCCGCACTGAATGTAAGCTCACTCATCTCATTGAAAAAATCCGTCATACACCCTGTAAGACCCGTATCCGAAAGATCGTTGAATATAGTTTCAAGCAGACACAGCTGCGATCTTTTGACCGAATATTCACCGTTTGTACAAGTATATGACCAATATTTTTTATCTATATATGTATCTCTTATCTGCCCTACGCCGTAATAATCCGAACCGGTACCGACCATTCCGCGACCGTTTGAAGCATACAGCGGTATACCTGCCTTTACCTTAGCCACCTGTCTTGAATATCCCGGTGTAGCCGCATTTGATATATTGTGTGATATATTCGCAAGTGCTGATTTTGCCGTAAGCATACCCGATACAGCAACGTTAAATTCAAAAAACGCCGAATTCATCTATTCTTCACCACCTTATAATCCTACTCTTCCCGTTCCGTTTACGACTTTATCTATCATAGAATCTATTATATTTATCATCTTAGCCGCAGCATTGTAAGCGTGCTGATATTTAAGCATAGTTGATAATTCTTCATCAAGTGATACACCCGACATCGAAAGTCTTGTGTTCTGCACAACATCAAGCATATTGTTTTCTGTCTCATACAAAAGCTTTGCTTCGTTTACTTCTATACCAACTTCCGTTATCATATTTTTATAATAGGTATCCGCACTCACATTTCCGAGTTCTTCCATTCCCGTTTTCCATAGCTGAGTAAGTTTATTCAGAAGCGACGTATCACCTATATCTCCGCTTGGAGAGAATGCAAGGTAGTTATAGCCCGAGCTTTGAAGATATACCGGATTTATTTCAAGATTGTCTATCGTATATAAAGAAGCAAAATCGTCGGGATCTTCTTCTTTTCCGTCATATCTTCCGTAACCGTTGTCGAAATTTCTCCTCACGAAAACTTCTTCATTTTCTCCGTGATTGCCGTACAGATCATAAGGCTGTTCACCCTCAATAGGTGCAAGGTTATCATTTATAAGTGTCACAACACTGTGTACCATTGTATCAAGCTTTTTCTGAAATTCGGGTATAAGATAATTGTTTATCTCCTCATCACTCATAGCATAATTTCCGATAACTTCTCCCCTTGATACAAGAAGTGCTTTAAGCGTTCCGACCGTTGCATCGCTTTCCGCCGAAAGATCCTCTTTTGTAAGATCTCTGTATACTCTTCTTGCTGTCGTATTTGACACAGGCAATACATCCTCATTTGATGAAAACACAGGTTCAACAAAAGGATAATCACCGCTTGTATATCTCAGACCTATTTTCTGCTGATAATTGTTTACAAGCAATTCCTGACCGTTTATAAGCAGATCCTTATATCCGTTTCCGAGTATGCTCTCTTTTACAGTAATATCTGCAAGACCGCTCAGCTTATCTATCAGCAAATTTCTCTGATCCCTGTAATCGTTTGCGGTATTTCCGTTCACTTCCGCCGCATATATAAGCTCGTTATATTCAGCGACCTTTGCCACCATATCGTTTATATCCTCAACCGTTCCATATACCTTATCATTTAATTTCATCTGATAATTATATAAATTCGTGTGGATATCTTTTACCTTATTTAAAAATGTAATACACGTCTCAAGAAATTCGGCTCTCGTCTCTATACCTTCGGGGTGTATCGTAAGTTCGTTCATAGCATCCCACATATCCTCGAGTACCGACTGTAATTTATAATCGCTTTCAAGTTCACCTACGATGCTTTCCATCTCAACACCCGTAGTGTATTTTGTTGAATAATAATTCGTTACGGAATTTTGATTTCTGTATGAAACATCATAATATCTGTTTCTTATCTGTCTTATCGTATTTACATCAACACCGAGACCGATCTGCAAAAGACCCGGTCCGCAGCCTTGATTTCCCTCATTTGTCTGTTTTGAGAAACTTTGGATCACCTGCTGTCTTGTGTAGCCTTCCGTTTCCGTATTTGAGATATTGTGGCTGACATTTGCAAGCCCCGACTGAGCAGCCTGTAATCCCGTTATGGATATAAATAAACTGGACATTGTTGATGCCATAGGATCATTCTCCTTTACTGCTTTGTATCGAACATTCTCTGGCTTGAATCACTCAGTTCATTTCCCATTGCATCGCAATAGCTTGGTTTATTGCTCAATGCACTTCTTATCACATTCATCGAAAAGTCTATATGTTCAAGTGAATATTCGATCAGCTTTTGATTTTGTTCGTTGAGTGTCTTTAGCCGTCCTGCTTTATCGAACAGTTCTTCTTTAGCTTTTCTGAGTTCATTTTCCTCACTCTGCCCTTTTATAAGGTCCATAAGTTTATTTAAGGATATATCCTCGTCCTTTTTATTTAGGACAAAGGCTATATCCTTAAAAAGCTGTACTCTCGATTTATCAAGCCGCCCTATCCTGCCAAGCAGTACATTTTCTTCATCTACAATACTTTGAAGTTTTTCGATGTCATTGGCAATTACCGCAACTTTCTTTTTGCCTGCAAGTTCAAGCAGACTGTCATAGACCTCACTCTGTTCATTAATGTTACCGATCAGTTCACTGATAAGACCCGCCATATTATCACCTCATTCTCTGAGATAAAATTTTATCGGCAATATCTTCAGCACTCACACTGTAATTACCGCTGTCGATCTTATCTTTGATTTGTGCAACCTTATCATCCCTGATATCATCTGCCGAAAGAAGTGCCTTAAAAGCAAACTGGAAATCTCTTCCGTTTTTAGATATAGCCACATCATCTTTCTTTTCGGCATTTTTGATTTTCTTCCCTGAAACGGCCGGCTTATTTGTGTAGATTCCGTAAGAACCAAGAACATTAGTTACTTTCATACCTTAACACCTGCCTTTTCATTTATTTACATCCATATATAAGCAGCACAACAATCCTTGTTATGCCTTACTGTACTTAAATAACTTTGCTATTTCTTAAATTCTCTATAATAATTATCGGAGAATCCGAAAAAAACTTAACCCTTTTAAAATTTTTTTTACAGTAAACCATTTTTTTAATGTCGTTTACTATATATTACTTGAAATTATTACAGAAAAATTGTATTATATAATCAGGAGTGATGATCAATGGCAAAAGATATAAAAACAAACGCAATGCGTTTTCTTGAAAGAAACAAAGTTTCATTTGAAATAAACACATATGAATGCGATGAATTTACAGACGGTCTTACCGTTGCGAATAATCTCGGTCAGGATCCCTCAATATCGTACAAAACTCTCGTTACCGAAGGCAAGAGCAAAAATTATTTTGTCTTTCTTGTTCCCATAGCAGAAGAGCTTGACTTAAAGAAAGCTGCCGCAGCCGTATCGGAAAAATCCGTTGAAATGATACATGTTAAAGACATAAATAAAATAACAGGCTATATACGAGGCGGCTGTACCCCTCTCGGAATGAAAAAACTCTATCCGACAGTTATCGACACCTCGGCAGAAAACCACAATAAAATAATAATCAGCGGAGGAAGGATAGGCTCACAGATCATCCTCTCTCCCCTTGACCTTGCAAAAGTCATAAACGCAAAATTCATTGATATAATAAAAAAATAATAGTTAGGATATGATTAAATGCTTGATATTTCTCTACTCGGTACAGGCGGCATGATGCCCTTACCGAACAGATTTTTAACTTCTCTTCTTCTTCGCCTTAACGGCAGCATGATACTCGTTGACTGCGGCGAAGGTACGCAAATAACGGCAAAACTCCTCGGCTGGGGATTCAAAAATATAGACGTGATGTGTTTTACTCATTATCATGCCGACCATATTTCGGGACTACCCGGAATGTTGCTCAGTATCGGCAATTCAGGCAGGACAGAGCCAATAACGATCATCGGGCCTGTCGGTTTAAAAACAGTCTATGCAGGTCTTTCCGTAATAGCTCCCGAACTTCCCTTTGAAGTAAACTGCATTGAACTTGACGAAAACGGCAGCGGAACATTTTCTTTCGGAGATCTTATAATATCCGCAATAAAGCTGAATCATAAGATACCATGCTCCGCCTACAGTTTTACCGTAAAGAGAACGGGAAAATTCGATATAACAAAAGCCGAAAAACTCCCTATTCCAAGGAATTTCTGGTCAAGGCTTCAAAAGGGAGAAACAATAGAATATGAGGGAAATACCTACACTCCCGATATGGTACTGGGCGAAACAAGAAAAGGCTTGAAAGTTTCCTATTGCACCGACACCCGCCCCGTTGATACCATACCGGATTTTATACGGGATTCCGACCTCTTTATCTGTGAGGGAATGTACGGCGAAACCGAAATGCTTGAAAAATTAAAAAAGAAAAAACACATGATATTTCAGGAAGCTGCAGAACTTGCAAAACAAGGAAATGTAAAAGAAATGTGGCTGACTCATTTCAGTCCTGCACTCACAGACCCGAAACTTTTTGAAAAAAATGCCAAGGCCATCTTTGAAAATTCAAAAGTCGGCTGCGACCGCATGATAAAAATACTCTCTTTTGAGGAATAAAGGAAACGCAAAAATTCCGATTGACATTAACAAAAATAAGTTATACAATAATTATGATATTTTCAGTAAGGGAGCATACCGAATGAATAAGATAACCAAAACGATTTTTGAACGTGCCTATCAGTCATATCTTTGCGGCGGCGATGTCTATACCTACCGCTTTGAAAGTTCAGGCACTGTTATGTTAAAAAAATATGACGATGCAATAAAATATCTTGAAGAAGAGGGTCTTATCGAAGTAAAGTTTCGTTCCGAAGATAAAGTCCGACTCACCCTCACCGATAAAGGAATATCCGAGGGAAATCAACTTCTTGATATTTTGTGATTTTTACGCAAAAAAGCTGCCGACATAACATCGTGCAGCCTTTTTATTACCATAATCTTTTTTATCAGTTTGCAAGGTAAGCATTTATATCCTCAACCAGTTTATCTGCATCCATACCATGCACGAAAGCAGCCTCCGCAAGGCTTTCCCCCTGTGCCGAAGGACAGCCTATACAGTGCATACCTGCCTGCATAAGAATAGGTATCACACCTCTGTCTACCGCAATAATATCCGAGATTATCATATCTTTTGTTATCTGTGCCATTGTTTTTTCTCCTTTCACAAAATTTTATTTATTTGCCAAAGATTCGATACTTGGATAATATTTGAATATCGCCTTACCGAGTATCTTATCTTTTTCAACATAAGTATTCTGCCACAGTCTTGAATCTTTCGACTCATTTCTGTTATCCCCCAGCATAAAATAATGTCCCTCG
This sequence comes from Bacillota bacterium, assembly GCA_017483905.1. Taxonomy (GTDB): domain Bacteria; phylum Bacillota; class Clostridia; order Lachnospirales; family CAG-274; genus RGIG4831. The sequence goes on along the minus strand of JAFUUG010000131.1, from coordinate 1,879 downwards.
GGAACATTATACGGTCCCCAGCTTCCGAGCATCGGCTCTCTTATATATTCATCAGGGATAGGTTCCTTTGAATCATTTATATACACCTTACCGTCGATTATAGTTACAGTATCGCCCGGCATACCGATTATTCGTTTCACATATAATATACTTTCGTCATCGGGATACTTAAATACGCATATATCATACCTTTCGGGATCCGAAAACGTATACGAAAGTCTGAATGCAACTATCCTGTCCCCGGGCATTATGGTGTTTTTCATAGACCCTGTCGGCACCGTTGCATTCACGATTATAAATGTCGTTATAAACCATGCAAATAATGCCGCTCCCACGATCGTTTTTATCCAGTCTATTATTTCACCTTTTATATAAGCCGCTCTTTCGGCTTTTTTTTCTTCTTCCGTCAATTCGGGTTCTTCATTTTCTTCGGGTTCTGTATTATAATTGTCGTCCTCAAGTCCGTCTTTTTCTTTTTTAAACATTTGATACTATTCTCCTTTCGCCATTTCGGCACATAGAATATTATATCACATATACTTTTTCTATACAAGTAAAAATTTTCAAAAGAATGTCAGTCGCATTTCAGCCAATTTCCAACAATTTCTTTGCCGTTCCCGAAAAAATATTCTCCTTATCCCTGTCGCTTATCTTCTCAAATATTACCGCCTGCACATACATATGAGGATTGCATATCGGATAATCCGTTCCGAAGAGCAGTCTTTCACTTCCCACCGACTTAACGAGTTTTCTCACCATACCGTATCTGAACATTCCCGTTCCGCTCAGATCAAGATAATAATTCTCATATTTTTTCATTCTTTCGATATGTTCATCAAGTACTTTTCTATCTCCGGGATGTGCCGCCACAAATGTTATCTCCGGAAAATTCTTTACGGCATTTTCCATACTCTCTTCATATTTTGTATGAATACTTATAACGTATCCGAGTTTCTGAGCCTCTTTGTATATTTCCGTCATGCTTTCATCGTAATAGCTATCCCACCCCATAAGATAAGGTACAAGCTCACCTATAAGCTTTACACCCTTTTCTTTCATTCGATTCATTTCCTTTATTGACTCCTCAAGGAATTTCGGATGGATATGTATTCCCGGAATATACTTATCTCCAAGCATATCTCTTAATTTTACCGCTTCATCGTTCATTTTTCTTATCTCGGCAAAATCCTCTATATCCTTTCTTTTTATAACGCTCCCGCAGAATTTTGATATTCCTGACTCATTCATATCCTTCACAAAATCTTCCGTACTGTTTACAGTATCATCATAAAAACAAAAATTATACTCTTTTTCAATAAATGGGTGCGTGTGAAAATCTATTATTTCAAATTCATTCATATAATTTATCCCCCTTTTAGACCTGCATTTTAAATATTACTCCGATAACCGCCGAAGCCGCAATATAAATTATCGGGTGCAAATTAAATTTTTTTATTGTCACGAATACCACTGCCGCAAGTATCGCTCCCTGCCAAAAAAATCCGTCAGGACTTATCTTTTCCGAAAAAAAAGCAATCTTCACTATCCCAACGCCTGCTGCCGCTATAAGTGCCGTCGCTGTCGGTCTTAATCCATAGAAAGCCGCCTTTACATATTTGTTTTCCTTAAATTTTTTCAGATAATGTGCAACTATCACAATAATTATTACAGACGGTGACACAAGTCCCAGCGTTGCCGCAATACTGCCGGCAAATCCACCTGTTGTACATCCTACATAGCTTGCCATATTTATCCCTATGGGGCCCGGAGTGGATTCGGAAACAGCTATCATCGTTGATATATCGTGTGCCGTGAACCACCCTGTTTTATCCGCCATTTCATAAAGGAAAGGCAGCGTTGCAAGACCGCCTCCCACCGA
>JAFUUG010000130.1 GCA_017483905.1 Bacillota bacterium | reverse complement strand
TTAGAGTTGGTTGGAATTTTTTTGGTTATGGGTATCGCTGGATTATTGATCGCTTACTTATAAAATGGAGATTTAACATTAAAATTTTATAATGATTGATTCTGTATATATCCATTGGTCAGAAAGAATCAGAGAAAATACGGAAGGCTTTTTTATTTGGTGGAAATATGTGTTAAAAAGTAGCTGTCACAAGGGGAATAGAAAAGTCTGGAGAATCTTATTCTGCTGATAGAGAGTTTTTGCTTAATATGTGATATGACAGAATATGATGAGAAGGAAAATTTTAAAGGGGTATGTATGTTTGTGGCATATGACGAAAATGAAAATTTTCAAAATAATTTAAAATATTAAAAAAAAATATTGAAATCGGGGAAAAGTTATGATATAATAGCACTTGTGTAAAAACCGATGTTCAGAGATTGGTTTCTCCAACCGTTTCTTAGCATCAGGGGTTACTGTAAAATAATTATGTATTATGGAGGAAAAGAAAATGACATTTGACAAGAAATCAATCGTGGCAGAGTATGGCAGAAGTGCAGAAGATACAGGCTCTCCTGAAGTTCAGGTAGCTTTATTGACAGCAAGGATCAATCATCTCACAGAACACTTGAAAGAGCACAAGAAAGATCACCATTCAAGAAGAGGTCTTCTTAAAATGGTTGGTCAGAGAAAAGGTCTTTTAAATTACATCAAGAGCAAAGATATTGTTAAATATCGTGAACTTATCGGCAAATTAGGCTTGAGAAAGTAAGATGTGATCTCGGGCTGCGGCAGTAATAATTTATGTTGTGCCGCAGTCCGTTTTCTTATATGTTCATAAATAGATCTTGACCAAAGAATTTTGAAAGGAAGAAATTAAATGTATAAAACATTTTCTATGGAACTGGCAGGCAGAGAATTGTCTGTTGAAATAGGAAGAGTTGCCGAACTTGCAAACGGTGCGGCTATTATAAGATATGGCGAAACAGTCGTTCTCGTTGCGGTGACAGCATCTGAAAAACCGAGAGCAGGCATCGACTTTTTCCCTTTGAGTATTGATTATGAAGAAAAACTTTATTCCGTCGGAAAAATTCCGGGCGGCTTTGTAAAGAGAGAGGGCAAGCCAAGCGAAAAGTCGATACTTACAGCAAGACTTATCGACAGACCTATAAGACCGCTTTTCCCTAAAGATTACAGAAATGATGTAGGACTTGTGGCTACGGTTTTATCGGTAGATCAGGATTGCAGTCCCGAAATTGCGGCTATGATAGGCTCATCTATTGCCATATCTATATCCGATATTCCGTTTAACGGTCCTACGGGTGCTGTGGCAGTCGGTCTTGTTGACGGACAGTTTGTTATAAACCCTGATGCGCAGCAGAGAGAAAAGAGTAAACTCGCTCTTACGGTCGCTTCTACAAAGAAGAAAGTAATGATGATAGAGGCCGGTGCAAACGAAGTAACGGACGATGAAATGTTTGAAGCTATAATGCTTGCTCATAAGGAAAATGTGAAGATAGCCGAATTTATAGAGGGTATCGTGGCAGAAGTCGGAAAGAAGAAACATTCTTATGAGGAACACGTCGTTGCTCCCGAATTATATGCGGCACTTAAAGAGACCGTATCGGAGCACAGAATGGAAGAGGCTGTATTTACCGATATGAAGCAGATAAGAGATGAAAGAATGACTGCTCTTACGGGAGAAGTGATAGAGGCGCTTAAAGAAAGATTCTGCGAAGATGATGAAGAGGCTTATGTGACGGCTGTTGCGGAGGCTATATATAAATATGAAAAAGAAACTGTAAGAAGAATGATACTTAAAGAACACAAGCGTCCCGACGGAAGAAAAATAGAAGAAATAAGACCGTTAAGCGCAGAAGTGGATATTCTTCCGAGAACTCACGGCTCGGCTATATTCAAGAGAGGACAGACACAGGTGCTTACGGTGACGACACTCGGCTCTGTTGCGGAGGCTCAGAAAATAGACGGACTCGATGAGGCGGAAGTTACAAAGAGATATATCCATCATTATAATTTCCCAAGCTATTCTGTAGGTGAAACTAAGCCTTCAAGAGGCCCGGGAAGAAGAGAAATAGGTCACGGTGCGCTTGCGGAGAGAGCGTTGGTGCCTGTGATACCAAGTGAGGAAAAATTTCCTTATGCCATAAGACTTGTTTCGGAAGTTTTAAGCTCAAACGGCTCGACTTCTCAGGCGAGTGTGTGCGGCTCTACACTTTCTCTTATGGCGGCAGGTGTTCCTATAAAGAAACCTGTTGCGGGTATTTCTGTGGGTCTTGTTACGGGAGAGAGCGATGATGATTTCGTTCTTCTGACAGATATACAGGGACTTGAAGACTTCTTCGGAGATATGGATTTCAAGGTTGCAGGAACTCATGACGGTATAACAGCTATACAAATGGATATAAAGATAGACGGTCTTACACCGGAAATAATAAAGGGCGCACTTGAAAAGACACATACGGCAAGAGATTATATCCTTGATGAAGTAATGCTCAAGGCTATACCTGAGTCAAGAAAAGAACTTTCAAAGTACGCTCCTAAGATTAGATTTATGCAGATCAACCCCGATAAGATGGCGGAAGTTATCGGTTCAAGAGGAAAAACTATAAACAGGATCCTCGATGAGACGGGTGTTGATAAGATAGATACGGAAGACGGCGGAAAAATATATATTTCTTCATGCGACAGCGAAAAGATAGAAAAGGCTGTGAGCATGATAGATGTTATTGCGAACGATCCTCAGATAGGTGCAATATATTCGGGTAAAGTTACGAGAATAATGAATTTCGGTGCATTTGTTGAGATAGCACCCGAAAAGGAAGGACTTGTTCATATATCGAAACTTGCACATGAAAGAGTAAACAAGGTCGAAGATGTCGTGAATATCGGAGATACGATACTTGTAAAAGTAACTGATATAAACGAAAAGGGAATCAATCTTTCAAGAAAAGATTGTCTGCCGAAAAACTGAATCACAAAGACTGATATTGGATAAGATAAGAAGGGGCTTGATTGCGGTTATGCAAAAGCCCCTTTTTGAAAAGGAAGGGTGATGAAATGACGGAGAAAACAGTGCTTGAAAACGGATTGACGGTGGTATTTGAAAAAATTGAATATGTGAGAAGTGTTTCTTTCGGAATATATGTTAAAAACGGTTCAAGAAATGAAAACGGAGCAAACAACGGTATAAGTCATTTTATCGAACACGAACTTTTTAAGGGTACACAAAAGAGAAGCGCAAAGGATATTGCCGAGGAAATGGACGAGATAGGCGGACAGCTGAACGCATACACGACAAAGGAATATACCTGCTATTATGCAAAGGTACTTGATACACAGACAGAGAATGCAATAGATATTATTGCGGATATGTTCTTTAATTCAAGATTCGATGACTGTGATATTGAAAAGGAAAGAAAGGTCATAACGGAAGAGATAAATATGTATGAGGATTCGCCGGAAGACCTTGTTTATGAGATACTTCAAAATGAAATATGGAAAGAAAACAGCCTCGGTATGCCTATACTCGGAACTGTGAATACAATAGCGAATATAAACGGAAAAAACATAAAAGAATATGTAAAGGAAAATTACAGGGCGGATAATACGGTGATAGCGGTATGCGGCTGTTATGACAGGGATGAGATGCTCGGATATATAGAAAAGTATTTTGGACGGTTTAAGGGCGGAAATGCCAAAAAAACAGAAAATAAGCCCGTTATATACAGAAAAGCTATAGTAAAGCAGGAAAAGGATATAGAACAGCTCCATTTATGTATGGTATCGCCCGGAGTTAAACTCGGAACAGATGAAAATTATACACTTTCTGTGATAAACAATGTCTTCGGGGCATCTATGAGCTCTATGCTTTTTCAGAAGATCAGGGAAGAACACGGTCTTGCTTATTCTGTGTATTCATTTGGAAATTCGTTCTCGGATACGGGTCTTTTCGGTATCTATGCAGGACTCGGAGCGGAACAGATAAATGATGTGTATTCTCTTATATATGAGTGCATAGAAGAGATAAAGAAAAACGGCATAAGCGAAAAACAGCTCAGAAAAAGCCGAGAACAGATAAAGAGCAATTATATAATGGGGCTTGAAAGTACATCATCAAGAATGGGAATGATGGGAAGAGGACAACTGCTGCTTGGAAGAGTGCTTGAAGATGATGCTGTGCTTAAAAAGATAGATATGGTCGATAAAGAGAGAACGGATAAAATGATAAAAGAAATTTTCGATACGGATAAGATGAGTATATCTGTAGTGGGAAAAAATGTCGGAAAAATTGACATTTTTTAATAAGTTTATTATCGGGATATGATGAGATAATATTTGTATGGAAATGCCGAATGCAAAAATGTCGTACAGCATAATATTTTTACAAGCGGTATTTCCTGCACAAAACCGTCACACGACGGCGGAGTAAAAAGGAGGTAATTTTTATGCGAAGCAAAGCTTTTGACTGGACTTGCCTTACTCTCGTCATAATTGGTGCGATAAACTGGGGTCTTATCGGTTTCTTCCAGTTTGACTTAGTGGCTACACTTTTCGGAGGTATGGATTCGTGGGTTAGCAGGATAGTATATGCTCTTGTCGGTCTTGCGGGTCTTTACTCGATAAGTATGTATAACAGGATAGGGGAAGCCGATGAAAGAGGATTTATGCAGCACGCACAGCAGCATTGAGTACTGTAGTTAGATGAATAAATACAGGTGATCCGTTTTTGATTTAAGGAGGATCGGTGAAGAATGTTCATCGGTCTTCTTTTTTACATATTATATAAAAAATAAACAAAAAATAAAAATACAGAATAGTCTTGTAATTATTACAAAATGGGTATTGAAAGAAAAAAACAAATCTGTTAAAATTGACTAAAGAGAAGATGATTTATAATGAAATATTACAGCGAAAAGCGAAAATAAGACTGCTTTTTCAATAATAAAAAAGGGAGAAAAATGGGAAACAGAACCCAAAACAAAAATATCACAGTCGATAATTTGAATTTTAAAAAAATTATTGTTAAATTTACTAAAAAATTTTTAAAAAAGTACTTCCATTTTGAAAATGTTTGTGATATAATAACAATACAGGGCAATTCTACATATTTTTTTGGGGCTTTTTATAGAATATTTGCTCCGAAGAGGAAAATTCTATACATTATATTCGATGAGATATTATTATACTAAACGTCATTAAAAAAATGACGTTTAGTATAAACCCTCAGGGGGATGCACACGACTGCTTATAAAGAATATAGTCACTAAAGCAACACGCAGTCGGTGCATTCGTGAACGGAAATATTTTCCGTCCGCGAATATAAATATTTCTGAATAGTCAACAAATTATTTTAAAAGGAGGATATAATTAATTATGAAAAAAAACATCGTAACTAAAGCTGCTACAATAGCTACTGCTTTATTGATGACTGTAAGCTTTTTATCCGGCTGTACCGGAACAGGTACAACTTCTGAGGTGAATACCGATCCCAATGTCAAACCAACAGAGATCACCATGATGATCGATACATGTATGACACCTGAAAATGGTCTTCAGCAGGTTGCGGATAAATATAAGGAAAACACGGGAATTACCCTTAAACTCGAAAAACCTGACCACAATCAGTACTATGAAAAGGTAGGTCTTGCGTTTGCGGGCGGTACTGCTCCTAACGTGCTTGAACTTGGTTCTATCCAGTACCCTACATTTGCTTCTCAGGGCGCATTATGGAATATGGCTGATGCTTATGCTTCTTCCGATGCTCCTGTAAAGAGTATAATAGATGAGGCATATGTAGACAGTTTAAGAATTCCGGGTATGGACGGAACGGAAGGTCTTTACGGTTTCCCTCTTGCAAAAGGCGGCGGTACTGTAACTTATGTCCGTCAGGACTGGCTTGATAAACTCGGCTTATCTGCTCCTACAAACTATAATGAATTCCTTGATATGTTAAGAGCATTCAAGACTCTTGACGGAAGAAGCGATATTATACCTATTACGGCAGCAGGTCTTATCAACGGAGAATCTCCTTATGAGATCTATTTAAGAGAGTTCTATCAGGATGCAAAACCTTATATTTACAAAGATGAAGCTACGGGAAAATATGTAGACGGTATGAGCGAAGCACCTATGAAAGAAGCACTTCAGAGAATGCAGGATGCTTACAAGGAAGGTCTTATCGATCCCGAGATCGTTACAAACAAAACTTCAACCTGCCGTGATAAATTCTATGCAGACCTCGTTGGCTGCTTTAACTACTGGGCAGGTTCATGGGCTAAGACTCTTGATGAAAACCTTGTAACAACAGTTCCTGATGCGAAGATAACTGCTCTTCCTGCTATTGCCGAGAGCTGGTACATTGAAAGACCTTCTACTTCAATAAGTATCACAAGCGAACAGTATACTTCAAATCCTATAGGTATATACAAATACTTCATCGAATATATGCATGATGGCGGCGAAGGTCAGATGCTCTTCACAAGAGGTGTTGAGAATGTTCACTGGAAGAAGAATGACGACGGTACAACTATTGCATTGCCATATCTTGAAACTCCGGATAAGGATGTTGAAAAATCATATATGGCTCCTGAACTTTCCTGTACTAAGTTTGATGATCCTATAGCACTTGATGAAAGAGTAACAAGTTCTCTTGAAACATTCTACAATAACAGAAAACTTGTTCCTTATCCTCCTGTAAATGATACTATCAACGTAGAAAATGCAGAACTTGATACTATCAGAAAAGAGGTAATCTCTAAAGTTGTTCTTGGTCAGTTAAGTGCTGAAGAGGGTATCAAAGAATACGAAACAAGAGCAAACAGTCAGATCAGTGCAATATTAACCAGCTTAAACGGCTGATAGCCACGACTTGCAATAATAATGTTACAGACGGGTCATTCCCCGTCTGTAACAGAAAATAATTAATGAGAGGATGATAATAATGGCTAATGCTTCCGGCAAAAAATTAAACGGTAAAAGCTTTGGCGCTTGATTTGTCAAGTATATCTTGTTATACATTATGTTTATACCTGTATTTGCACAGCTTTGGGTTTTCCATTATTGGCCAATGGCAGGTATCAGATTTGCTTTTACAAAGTATACACCGTTTATTCAACCACAGTACATCGGATTTGACAACTTTACAAGATTGTTCAATGAACCGAGATTCTGGTCGGCTTTCAACAATACACTGATATTAAGTATCGGTAACCTTCTCTTATCTATGATTTTCTCTGTAGGTATAGCTCTTCTTATAAATGAAATAGGAAATGCTATTGCAAAGAAGTTCGTTCAGACTGTTATATATCTGCCTCACTTCCTTTCATGGGTCGTTGTTGCAGCTATATTCACGATCATCTTATCTACTCAGGGTGGTTTTGTAAACGATTTACTTGTAAAATTAGGCATCATTGATGAACCTATCTATTTCATGGCAAGCAAGGATCACTGGAGAGGTATATGGTATTTCATCAACCGCTGGAAAGAAACAGGCTGGGGTACTATTATATTCCTTGCAGCTATTACGGGTATTTCACCTGACTTATATGAAGCTGCCGAAATCGATGGTGCAGGAAGACTTAAACAAACCTGGTACATCACTATTCCTTCTCTTATGAATACTATCCTTGTTGTATTCATTCTTAACCTTGCAAAGGTTATGAACGTATTTGAATCGGTATTCGTTCTTTACAATGAAATGGTTTATGATGTATCCGACGTTATCAAGACTTATACTTACCGTGTAGGTTTACAGAATAATGACTACGGTTACTCTACAGCAGTTGGTTTATTCCAGTCGGTAGTATCTCTTATATTGGTAACAGGTGCTAACTGGTTCAGTGAAAAGATCAACGGCAGAGGTATCGTATAAGAAAGGAGAACGGTATAATGAGTCAAAAATTCAGTTTCAAAAAGGGATACAGAGGAAGAGCGATCTTCGTTATCTTCAATACGATATTCTTTATAATTGTAATGGCTACGATGCTTATACCTATTATCAAGGTTTGTGTTGACTCCTTATAGTTAAAAACTAATTATGGTCTTAATCTTTTGCCTGAAGATCCTTCTCTGAAGGCTTATCAGATCATATTCCAGCAGGAATCTTTATATACGCCGTTCCTTGTTTCGGTAATTACTACGGCTTTAGGTACTTTAGTAGGTCTTTTCGTAGCAACTATCGGTGCATACGTTCTTATACAGAAAGATATGCCGGGCGTTAAGATAATCAGCTATTTACTTATGTTCACAATGATATTCAACGGCGGTCTTGTACCTACATACTTAGTAGTAAGAGATGTTGGTCTGCTGAACTCGCTCTGGTCTATCATATTTACATTAAGTATGAATGTTTATAACCTGGTGCTGATGAGAAACTTCTTTGAACAGATACCTGAGAGTTTATTTGAAGCTGCCGATATTGACGGCTGCAGCCCTATAGGTATATTTATCAAGATAGTTCTTCCTCTTTCAAAGCCTGCATTGGCTTCTATCGGTCTTTTCTTTGCAGTTGCTGCATGGAGTGAATACTTCCACTATGTATTATATATCACCGATACAAGTCTTTACAACTTCCAGGTTAAATTAAGAAGTCTGGTTCTTGATGACCAGTCTATGCCGGCAGCTCAGGCAGCGGGCGTTAGTGCAAAAACTATACAGAATGCGGCAATTATCGTTGCTATTATTCCATTTATGTTTATATATCCATTCTGCCAGAAATATTTCATCAGTGGTGTTACAATGGGTGCTGTTAAGGAATAATATTTTCGTAAAAACAGAAAAAGGGTGTTGCAGGAATGCAGCACCCTATTTGCTAAATGCTGAAGGGGAGATATTATATGATAACTGTTGATATTAACGGAAGAGGAGATTATACAAGTATAACAGAAGCTATCAAAAATATTGACGGAAACGAGACTGTTTTTATAAAAAACGGCACGTATAGGGAGAAGATAATACTTGATGTGCCTGATGTTGTTTTTAAGGGAGAAGACAAAAACAATACTGTTATCATATATAATGACGGTGCAAAGAAAACAGGGAAAAACGGTGAGCCGATAGGAACATTTGAAACGGCAACGATGAAAGTAACAAAAAATGCAAAAGGATTCAAAGCCGAAGATTTGACTTTTGCAAATGATGCGGGAATGGGTGATATCGCAGGACAGGCTGTTGCACTGGAAATAGGCTGTGATAAGGCGGTAATAAAAAACTGCATATTAAAAGCAAGGCAGGATACACTTTTTACAGCTCCGATGTTCAAGGATATAGAAGATAATCCCGGGATAAAGAACAGACAGTATTATGAAAACTGTTATATAGAGGGTGATGTTGACTTTATTTTCGGTGGGGCGATAGCGATATTTGACAATTGCGAGATATATTCTCTGAACAGAAATAAGAAAGTAAACGGATATTTGACTGCACCATGTACGGAAAAGGGAATGGAATTCGGTTATGTATTTATGAATTGCAAGCTGACAGGAGAGCCTGACTACGAGAGCGTTTATTTAAGCAGACCATGGAGAGAATACGGAAAGGTCGTGTTTATAAGCTGTGAGATAGGAAAACACATATTCAAAGAGGGATTCTCGAAGTGGGATACAACAGAAAGGCACAAAACCTGTTACAGTGCGGTATATGATGCAAAAGGCGGATATGATACAGGCGGACTTGTGGAATGGGCGCATATTTTAAGCGATGAAGAAGCAAAAAAATACACGATAGAAAAAATATTTGAAGGCTGGAACCCTAAAGGATGATAAAACGATGTATAGCATGAGAGAATATTTTAAATTCAGATTTGACGAGAATTACAGAAAATACGGGTTTAAAGGTGAAAATATCGAACAGAACAAAAAATGGAAAAGTGAAATGAAGTAAAAACTTTCAAAGTTCATCGGACTTTACAAGATGATAATATGCGAAAGTGACGTAAAAAAATAGGC
>JAFUUG010000129.1 GCA_017483905.1 Bacillota bacterium | reverse complement strand
AGTTAAAAACAAGAATACTACGACCGTATACAAAGGTGTTACAACTACCGATAATGTAACTATCAATGCTACTGACATAGGCGCAAAATATGTTACGGGCTTAAAAGTTACAGGCGTAGACCCTGCGACATTTACAATTGATAGCTTTGAGAGAAAAGTTGTAACAGAGTGATTATGGAGGTATTGAAAAATGAAAAAATATACAGAACCCGAAATCAATATAATAACATTTATCTCCGAAGAGATCCTTGCAAATACAAGCATGACCCCTCAAGATGCACGTCTCGTTGATTGGACGGATAATGCTTTAACTGCTTCGGATTGGAATGCTCAGTAATTCTTATAAGGAGATCTCCCTCGGAGGTCTCCTTTATTTTTCCGAAAAAAATCCCCATGTAAATCGGCGGATTTTTTTATATGCGCCCGGCAGGGGTGTATTCTAATTGGTAAAAGTCCCTAATCCGCCAGATAGCGGGAAGGATACTTATAATAAAAATAGATAATTTAGTCAATTTGTGTAATTTTTTTGTTTTACCATCTGAAAACAGCAAGTCTGTTATTTATATTCTTGCCTATAACGGCAAAAATTTTTCCTCTTATGGAATATTTCTTCATCTCATCATTATAGCTTTGCTCCGAAACTACTGTCATTCTCGGTTCAAGTGTCAGATATTCCTCTGCGCTTTTTGTTCCCCAGCCAAAACTTGCGTTCGTATGCTTTACGGCATCGTGATGCTTACTGCCGTATTTTTCAAGAACGCGGGAATGAAGCTCGGCAAGGAGATAGCCATGACTAAAGCTGTCGCAAAGCATATTCAGGCAAGTCTTTACCTGCTCTTTTGAAAAATATTCAAGAACTCCCTCCATAACAACTATCGTCATATCGGCTTCAGGAAGTGTCTTTGTCCATTCGCCGTCAAGGGCATTGCCATCAAGCATAACGCACCTTTCTCTGTCTTCATATACCTTTCGTCTTTTTTCTATCTGATCGGGAAGATCTACATCAAACCATGTGATTTTTCCGTTGTCTGCCTGTGAAAATTTATCGTCAAAGCCGCAGCCTAAATTTATACACAATGCCTTGGGGTATTGCGAGATAAGTTCTTTTAGTTTATCTCTGTACATTATCGTCCTTGCTACGACACCTTCATGGGACATGAAAGGATCGTATTTGCTGACATCTACGCCGAGAGTGTCTATTATCTCTTTTGCCTTTTTGTCGATTATGCGGGGATTTTCACGCATTGTTTCACTTGCTTTTATTGCAAGGGGGATAAGTGCCGTTTCCTGTATATCACCATAATTTAAATTCATAATTATCGCTCCTTTTTAAAATTAGCATATGCTAACTTAAATTATACCACTTTGTTTTTATTAATGCAACAGAAATTTACAGTAATCTTACAAACTATCACTTGTAAAATGATTTTTCAACCTTTTTTTCTTAATTTCCAAAATTTTATGCCGTTTATCCGGAATCGGTACTCAAAATTTAAGGAAATGATAATTTTATTTTAATGACAGTTTAATATTATGGGGCTATACTATGCTCAAAGGTTGAAACATACCGTAATAAATTTGATAACAAGATAAGAAAGGGAGTAATAAAAATGCTCAGAAAAAGAGTTTTACCTATAGTATTGGCTATGAGTCTTTCATGTAGTTCTGTATATTCGGTATATGCCGACGGCGACCGTCCGGAAATGCCAAGAGGAATGGAAGATGGCGGTCAACCACCCGAAATGCCAAACGGCGAAAGACCAGACGGACAGCAGCCTCCCGAAAAGCCGGGGGATAATGTCGGCGGAGATACTAAACAAATGGGAGAAAACAAGACATTGCCGTTTAAAGATGTGGAAAGTGATATGTGGTATTATGAACCTATATCCAAGGCATACAATATGGGACTTGTATCGGGATTTTCCGATACGGAGTTTCAGCCGACAAGTACTGTTACGGGAGCGCAGCTTTTAACGATACTGTATCGTGCAGATGGAGGTTCATCCTCATCAGATGGCGGTAACTGGTATGACCCTGCTGTAAATTGGGCTGAAAAAAATAATATCCTGACAGATGAAAACGGTTGGGAACTTGAACCGAATAAGCCGCTTAGCCGTGAACAGATGATGGTTCTGGTATATAATTATATGAAATATAAAGGAACTGTAAATGATACGGCGGCAGATCTTTCGGGATTTTCGGATAAGGATAAGATCTCTTCTTATGCTGAAAATGCCGTGAAGACACTTGTGGGCAACGGGATAATATCCGGTACGGGAAGCGAACTTGACCCACAGGGAACTCTCACGAGAGCGGAAACGGCGGTAATAGCAGTCAGGGCAACAGGAGATAAAGTACAACATTCGGCTGATGCTCCCGAAAAACCCGGCGGAGGATTCGGCGGCTCAAGTACCGCTGTTGAGGGAAGTGCGGCAGCAACGATAAACGAAGACGGAAATGTTTCTTCCATATCATACACATCTGTCGGCGATGATGAAAATGCACTTCTGATAGACGGAGCAAAAACAGTTCTCGATAATATTACCGCAGATAAAAGCGCAGGCAGCAGCTCCAATACCGAAAATGGTGACTTCTACGGAGTAAATGCGGCTATTCTCGCAAAAAACGGTGCACAGGCAACTATTAAAAATTCATCTGTCAAATCGTCTGCCAAAAACGGAAACGGTATTTTCAGCTACGGAAACGGTACTGTCGTTAATATCTCGGATACGGATATAACCACAACGGGCGATAATTCGGGCGGCATTCAGACAACAGGCGGAGGAACAACAAATGCAGAAAACATTACGGTAAATACAAGCGGAAATTCGGCTGCCGCTATACGTTCAGACAGGGGCGGCGGCACTGTAAATGTAAATAAGGGAAGTTATACATCAAACGGGTATAATTCTCCTGCGGTATATTCGACGGCGGATATAACCGTTAAAAATGCGGAACTTACAGCAAATAATTCCGAAGCACTCGTAATAGAGGGGAAAAATTCGATCAAACTTGAAAATTGTACCGTAAGCGGCAACATGAGCGATACAAAAGGTTCAAGCTCCGATGAGAATGTACACAACATAATGATATATCAGTCAATGTCGGGAGATGCAGCTGTCGGGACATCATCTCTTGATGTGAGCGGCGGCACGATAACAGGCAATAACGGAGATATGATATATATTACAAATACTCATGCTGTTATTTCGCTTTCCGACGTGGAATTTGTAAATAAAGACAGTGAGAACGTATTTATGAGGGTCTGCGGAAACTCGGCTTCACATGGTTGGGGCAAAGCGGGTTCAAACGGTGCACAAGCGGAAGTGACGGCAGACGGACAAAAGATAGACGGTAATATTATCGTTGACAGTATTTCTTCGCTTACACTTGAACTTAAAAACGGTTCAGTATTGACAGGTACGGTAAATATTGAGGAAAACAGCAGCGGCTCGGCCGCTGAAAACAATGCGGTCGTTACCGTTGAGGAGGGTTCCGTATGGAATCTTACGGGCGATTGTAAGGTGACGAGCGTTGATAATAAGGGAACTGTCAATTTTAACGGCTATAAGATATATCTTGCTGACGGTACGGTTTTGAGTTGATCTGATATTACTTTGCCGGAATTTGCGGAAAATAAAAATACGGGGTGCGGAAAAATTTTTCACACCCCGTTTATATATTTTTTACGGTTATGCCTTGTAACCTCTGTTTTTATCTATATCGACATATTCGGTAAGTTCTCCGCTGCGGTTATATGTCAGTCCCGCATAAAGCTGCTGCGAATTTTCCATAACGGGAGATTTTTCAATCTCCTGTTTTTCTATTTCGTGCCAGCTTTCAAGAAGTGAGGACATAGCCTTTATGGCATTTTCGATATGAACGGTCTTTCTGTTTGCAAGACAATAGCAAATCTCTTTATCGACATACAGATATATACGCATGAGATATTTTGAGACGGTATATCCCATGTTGAGAGAGGTGCGAAGTTCGTTGAGAAACTGTCTTGCTTTTGTGAGGGTCATATCGGTCTGTCTGACATCTTCTTTTTTGATAAGTCCGTTCAGGGCTAAAGTCAGATAGTCGATGACTATTTCATAATTTATAACGACAAGCTGTGCGGGTGAGGCATTTGCGATCCTTGCAACATAATCTTCAATGGCGATCTTCATGGATCATCGTCTCCTTTATCACTGGAGTAGGGAAATAAGCTGATCGGGTCTGTGATTTGCCTGCGCCATCATAGATATTCCGACCTGATTGATAAGATTATTTTTTGTATATTCGATTATTTCTTCGGCTACATCGGTATCGGCTATTCTTGAGTATGCTTCATTGCTGTTTAAGCTTGCATCGGCTGTTGACTCTATGGCATATTCAAGCCTTACCTGATAGCTTCCGAGTCTTGAACGGAAAGTAGATATCGTATCTATTGCATTTGAACACAGTTTTATTACCGCTTCGGCACCATGCTGCGACAGGTATGCGCCTTTTCCCTCTTCAATAGTTGCAAAATAATCGGACTGGGAAGAGCGGAGAGTATTATAAGCTGAGGCAAGACTGTTCTTGGCATCGTTTAACTGTGCAAGCGCAGCGGTATTTGTTGTATCTTCGTAATATGCCTGCTGTTTTTCTTCAAGGTCTTTCATTGCATCGGAAAATGCTTTTTCTGCGGAAGAAAGGGTATCCGATGCGGCTGTATTGGAATCCGATACGGAAGAATATGTGCCGTAAGATGCTTCCTTTGAAATCAAAGCTGCTGTCTTTTCGCAGTCTTTCAATACCTGCATTCTGTCTATCATTACTTTATGAGCCGCAAGAACATCGGAATTTCCCTTATTGCCGCTGTTTGTTTCAAGGACTTTGTTATATGATGATGCGGCATTTTCAAATTCGGTCTGTGCGGCGGAAAGTCTGTCATAGGCTGCCTGAAATCCGTCGGAATAATAATCGGAATAATTCGATGCAATTGATGCAAGACTTCTTATTTTTGCCGTTTTTGAAGTATTATCAGACAATGTGTAATCAAATTGCAGATAGTCTTCCTCGGTGTATCCTATGCACATGGCATCTACGGTCATCATATTGATATTAAAATTGACATTTGTATTTGCACCTGTGTGGATAGTGAAAATAGGGTTATCTCCGTTAAAGAGATTTTTTGCATTGAACTGGCTTCTGTCTGCGAATTCGTTCATTTCACTTATAAGAGAGTCTATTTCGGTCTGTATTTTGGAACGGTCTTCCTCGGTATTTGTGTCGTTTGCAGCCTGTACCGCAAGCTCACGCATACGCTGTATGATGTTTGAAGTTTCGGCAAGGACACCGTCTGTTGTCTGGATAAGACTGATGCCATCATTGCAGTTCTGACTTGCACGCTCAAGACCGATTATCTGGGTGCGTATCTTCCTTGATACAGCAAAACCCGACGGATCATCGCCTGCGTTGTTTAATTTAAGACCCGAAGAAAGTCTTGCGGAATTTTTGGATTGCTCCTTGCCTGCACGGTTTATTACATTAAGACCCGCAAGAGCCGGAATATTGTGGTTAATTATCATAATAGATCACCTCGTATGAAATTTTTTGTGACATCCTGTCGGGCAATTTATCATGATATAAATTGCTGAAATCCTAATATATATTTCGGCAGAAATTCAAAAAACTTTAATAAGTAACTATATAGAAATAATTTATACGTTTAGATTCAAGAGATTCTGTGATTCAGCATTAATTATTCAAAAAAATGCAGTATTTATTTTTGTGCAGTTCCTAAGTTAATTTGAAAGGAGTAAGATTTTATTTTTTAGCTCTTTTT
>JAFUUG010000128.1 GCA_017483905.1 Bacillota bacterium | reverse complement strand
TTTATTTTACCTCTTGACAAATACGACCATTGGGCGTATAATAAGAACATAAGGAACAAAAAATTAAAAATGGGAGGTAAAAAAATGAAAGAATATAAATTAAGTTTATTACAAAAAGGTACAGATGAAAACTCTTTAACAAGTCTGTTTACAGGCATAAAAAGGATACCTTTGGGATACTTTGATACACTTGAAGAAATTTGTAATGCTATCAAGGATAATCTGAATGAAACCTACGAAATACGAAAATTAAACCATAATACAAATCTTTATTCAAGAATGCGACTGTCAGACTATATGGATAAATTCTCCGAAGAAGAAATCTCGGTACACGACAAAGATTATGAAATGGAGTGTTACTTCTACGGTGGCACTCCTGCTGATAAGTGGGATAAGGCAATGCTCAAAATAGCATCAGAATTATCTGTTATATCTGTCGATTTCAATATATCAAATGGATATTGTTCAATAGGTGTAACTACTGATTTATCTGATATTATAGTATCTAAACTTGACAAAATAAGGGATTCGGATTTATTTATTGTCCCGACAATCGATGCTATTATGTATGATATGGAAAACATTTTAGCAGGGTATGTTTCTGAAAAATGGATCGAAGATTTTGCAAATATTATAGTTGAGTAAATAGGGAGGAAATGCAAATGAGTAAAATTATAGCAATAGCAAATCAAAAAGGCGGAGTGGGTAAAACCACTACCGCAATCAATCTCAGTGTCGGTCTTGCACTTAACGGAAAAAAGGTACTTGTGATAGATGCCGATGCACAGGGAAGTTTGACTGCGAGTTTAGGACTTGGAGAGCCAAATGAGATGAAATACACCCTTGCAAACATTATGGTTGATGTAACAGAAGAAAAGAATATCGGCAAAAACGGAATACTTACATCTGATGAGGGAGTCGATGTTGTTCCTGCTAATCTCAATATTTCTTCTTTGGAAGTGCAGCTTGTTAATGTCATCGGCAGAGAAAGTATTTTAAAACAATATGTTTCGTCATTCGGAAACGAATATGATTACATAATAATAGACTGCTCCCCCTCGCTTGGTATAATAACAGTCAATGCCTTAGCTTGTGCCGATAGTGTTCTGATACCTGTTCAGGCTGCATATTTACCGATAAAGGGACTGCAAGACCTTATATCTACAATCGGAAAGGTAAAAAGGCAGCTCAACCCTACGCTTGACTTCGAAGGTATCCTTATTACTATGGTAGATAACCGCACAAACTATGCCAAAGACATAATAAAGATGCTCCACGATGAATACGGTCAGCATATCAGAATATTTGATACGGTCATACCTCGTTCGGTAAGACAGGAAGAAAGCTCGGCAGACGGAAGAAGTATCTATGAATATGCGAAAAAGAGCAAAGTAGCTCAGAGCTATGAAGCATTTGTAAAGGAAATCATTTAAGGGAGGATAACACAATGAGAATATTTGACGGAGCAAGTATTTACGAAGTAACAAATGTAACTATGGTCGAAAAAGTAATATACACCAAAAAATTTTTTAAAGAAAATTTTGAACATACTGAGGAATATACTATCGAATATAAGATAATCGATGATACATTTAAATATTCTGTTCCTTATACGGTAACCAAAGAAGTAGGTCAGAAGATGATGAAAGAATTATTTGAAACAGGTATGCTTGATTTAACAAAATACGGAGATATATATTCAAATCCCGTAAATATTATAGGGGGCAGGTGATATAAGATGAGTGTCGCAAAAAAAATAAAACTGAACAGTTTTGACAGTCTTTTCGGAACAGATAGCTCATCAGCAGATATTACAGAAATCGACATATCACTTCTCAGAGAATTTAAGGATCACCCATTCAAAGTAATCCACGATGAAAAAATGGATGAACTTATTGAAAGTATAAGAGATAATGGTGTTCTCTCCCCTATTCTTGTAAGAAAAGCCGACAATGGCTATGAAATAATATCGGGTCATAGGAGAAGATATGCTTGCCGAGAAATAGGTATAAAGACTATTCCTGCTGTTGTAAAGGACTACACCGATGATGAAGCGACTGTAATAATGGTAGACAGCAATTTACAGAGAGAGGAAATATTGCCATCAGAAAAAGCCTATTCATACAAAATGAAACTTGATGCTATGAAACGACAAGGCAAAAGGACAGATTTAGACGAAAACGACAGCAAGGGTATGAAATCAGTCGATAAGTTGGCAGAAGATGTCGGAGAAAGCAGAGCGAATATAAGAAGATATATAAGACTTACATACCTTTCAAAAGAAATAATAAACGGAATATATGACGGAGAAACTTATGGTGCAACGCTGCTTGACCTTGTAGACAGAAAAAAACTACCTCTGAATGCAGCAGTTGAAATATCATACCTCAATGAAAACGAACAGTTGAATCTTGTATCAGCTATCGAAAAAACTAATATAATACCATCCTTGAAGCAAGCCATTAAACTTCGAGAATACACCAAAGATAAGGAATTGACGGAAGATATTTGTCTTTATATTTTGCAGGAAGAAAAAGAAGCTCCTAAGACTGTCAGACTTAAACCAAAAACGCTTGAACAATATTTTCCCGATACATACACCGCCGAACAAATGGAAGATGTGATACTTGTATTGTTGGAGAAATGGGCAAAGGACAAAGATTTGAAAAAGGCTGAACAATGGGCAAAAGAAGATGACATTATAAACTGAAATAATCGACCGACTTGTGTTCAAATCGGATACAAGTCGGTTATAAAACAAAGGAGGAGATGAAATGCTTATGCTGAATTGTGATATGTGCGGTAAAAATTATCAATGGTATGAGGGAATATATGCCGATGATACAAGATATTATCCCTCTGAAACAAAAGAACAGAGAGATAAAATAAATGAGCTGAAGAAAAGCAAATATATTCCGTATGTAAGTGTGAACAGTCTGCAATTTTGCGAAATGCTGCCGATGGATGACTGTGAATTTAACGGAACACTCAGCAGAGAAAAAGCGACCGAAGATAATCGTATTCTTGAACGAAATAAAATATTCGACTTATGCCCCGAATGTATGTATAAATTACAAAAAATGCTCAGATGCGGATATGACGGAAATGGGAAGTCGAAAGGCTTATGGAACATAAATTAATTTTTTATTTTTGTCAGAAAGGAAGTTTTATATGAAGTGTCCACAACAAATAAGAAATGCTATAAACAGACGAGTCAGGTCTGCAATGGCTTGGAACGAAAGCGACATCATAATATCGGTGTGGTGCAAAGATAACGGTATTGAACTTGATTCCGCAGATTGTTTCGGAGGTGTTGAGGGAATTATAAATCCGAAAGACAGTGCGGAGAGAATACTAAAAGCAATCAAAAACAAAAAAGAGCAGGAACATAAAAATATATAGGAAAGGAAGTCTTATAATGAATGATATCCCAAAAAGAATAGATGATCCAAAAGATTTTAATCAAAATCAATCTGAAACAGCATCATTTATTACGGATAATCTTATATCGGGAAAAATTATGGTTGATTTTAATGACTATTCGGAAAATACCGACTTTCTTATGTGGATAAGTGAAAACGAAAAAATATATTTTCTGAACGAATCAGATTTAACTTATATCTCCATTGATTTGCCCGAAGAAACAAAATTTCGTTATGGCTTATACGGTAAGGCAAGAGAAGATTATCTGAAAAGCGAAAACAAAGAATTATACAATGAACTTACTCAAAAAGGAACGCTGAAAAGATACTTAGCCGAATTGGATAAACAAGCAAGTGACTTAGAAGAAACAATGATAGAGCAAATGTCCGCATCGGAGGGAATAACAGCTGAACTTAAAATGAATGATATGTTTGAATGGGTCGGAAGATATAATAATCTGAAAAACAGAGTAAGAGAAGTAATATTTGACGAACTTATTTATGTATGAGGGATAAATATGAATTTAGATAATTTATTTCGGGAAATATCAAAAAGAGGTCTTTCGTTAAAAAAAATATCAGAAGAAACAGGCATATCGGCAGGACTTCTGAGCGAATGGAAAAACGGAAATCATAATCCGTCTTTAAATACATTTGAAAGGCTCGCCGATTATCTTGACTGTTCCGTTGATTATCTGATAGGCAGGACAGATATTCCGAATATGAAATCCTTATATGAACTCAGCAGACTTTACGATGTAAGAATAAAACTTAAAAGTATAGAAGATGATATTTCCGCAATACTTTTACAAAAATAAGGAGATGATACCATAATGGATATAAAAGAAAAAAATACAAAATCTGTATCGGATATAATGCTTATTGTCTATTATGATGATAACAGCTATTCAAAATCATTTTTCTTGGAAAAGTCCGATTTAGACTGCTCTTCGCTTTTCAGAGGAAAACGAAAAGGCAGCTATGGATTTATTCCGAAAATACCGAATTTTCTTCAAAAAACATAATACGGAGGGAACTAAAAATGACATATTACAATGAAGATATAGATATAAAAAAGGCTGAAAAGCCTATCATTTTCAAAACAGCCAGTGAGCTGATAGACTATGCCGACAAAACAAATAATCCTGTGTTGACAGATCCGTTTACTATGGAAGAAATATTCTCACGCATATTCAAAGAAAACAAGATAGAACACACCATAGAAAAAAAGACAGAGGTTGATTCAGATGGAAGATCTAATCAAATAACAGTATTAAAAACGTCAATTTTTGCAAAAGATATACCTTTTGAAGATAGTCAAAAGAAATTTTACGAAATCACGGGTATGGATTTTACAGATTTAATTCCCGATGTACTTTACGAAAAACAATATCTTGATAAGAAAGAGTATCAGGGATTAAAAAATGATATGATTGGTTGGACAGATTATAGGAGGAAGTTTTGAATATGATAGAAATGGTTATAAGTATCAGTGTTGCATTGTTGACCTACTGCACATTGTATAAAAAAGTAATTTCTTTACTTGATGAAACATATAAATTGTCAATTAAAACAGCTATAATGCCAATAGTTTTAAGTATATTATTTTCGGCTATAGGATTTTGCACATTTTTCGCTTATACTCAGAATTATTTAGCATCAATATTCATAAGCGTTATGGTTGCGGATTCATACCTTATACTTAATATGTTGTGGCAGTTATTCGATTTAAATACAAGTATAGGAGAATGAAATATGGAAAGAAAAGCGTTAGAAAACATCAGACGACTTGCTTATTGTTTGTATACGCATAGTGATACTGCAACAATTAAACAGCTTGCATATATTCTCGATTATTTACCCGAACAACTTTCAACCGATATAGCAGACCTTGAAATATACACACGGAAAAAAACACAATAAAAAACATTTTACTTGTGTTCAATTTGGACACAAGTACGAAAAAAATAATGAAGATACGAAAGGAATGTTGAACAGTGGCTAAACCCGATGAGAACTTAAACAATTTTTTCAAACGCTTAAAGGAGCTGAAAATGAGTGTCAGAAGAATATCAACAGAAACAGGTATTTCGGAAGGAACTTTTGCAGATTGGAAAAGCGGAAGAAGTACACCATCGGCATCAAAACTTATAACTCTTGCCGAATATCTCGGCTGTTCGGTTGACTATCTGCTCGGCAGAACGGATGAAAAGACATTTGAGAGTAAGACGCAAATGACCTATTTTAAAGATGTTACGGATATAAATACAGCAGAAAAGCCTATCATCTTTCAGTCAATGGATGAATTTGTAAAGTATCGTAACGAAACAAATAATATAATTTTTCTCAATCCATTTGTTCTGGAAGAAGTATTTACAAGAATTTTAAAGAAGAACAAAGTAAGATACAGTGTTAATGATGTTTTTGATGAAAATATACCTTTCGAAGAAAGACAAAAAAACTTTTATAATTTTACGAACTTGGATTTTACAGATATAACACCGAAAAATCTTTATGAAAAAGGTTACATAATAAAATCTGAATACGAAGAATTTCAGGACTATCTTACACAAATTCCGAAAGAGAGGTGATAAGATTGAGCGATGATGAATGGAAACAAGTAAAAGAAACCTTGTCACAGCCTTACGGTATCGTTCAGCTTCAGGCTGATGAATACAAGGTTACCGTTGTATGCCAACCAACAAGTAATATTTTAAAATGTGAGCTTGTAATTTATATAGACGGAAAATTAAAAATTGCTTGGGCGATGGAAGATTGTGATATACGCAGAAGATTTTTTAGCAAGCATACACGTTCTACTTTAAAAGCAGCAGATAAAAGAACGCTTAAAAAAATTCCAAAAAAAGAAAGGGAGCGTATAGAAAATAAATCCAAATATGAAATCTATTATCCGTCTTGGAATAGTTTTAACCGAATGAAATCACACTTTATAAAGAACAATGCGGATATAAAATTGTTACGGATATAATTTTCACTTGTGTTCAATTCGGACACAAGTACAGAATTTAATATTTTAATTTTTGTAAGCAGTATTGATTTTTTGCAAGTCGATAAGGCTTGCAAATACATATTATATCAATCCTGCTTACATACAAGGAGGATTGATATAATGGCAATGACAAGAGCTGAAAAAGAAAAAGCGACAATAGAGCTTTATAACAGCGAAGTAAATAAATTGACTAAAAGTATAAGTAACTGGAAAGACTTCCTTTCTTCATCGGTGAATTTTTACAAGCATTCATTCGCAAATCAGTTGCTTATAAAAGCACAAAGACCTGATGCAACAGCAATGGCAACATTCAATGACTGGGATACTAAAATGAATCGACAAATAAAATATCGGACAAAGGGTACTCCTGCATTGTATTTTGACGAAAACAAAGAGCCACATTTGATACATTTTTTTGATGTTTCTGATACTGTAAAGAGAACTGAAAATTCACGAACACCAAACATTTGGAAACTGGAAAAAAATTACGAAGATGATATTGCAAGAAGTCTTTCAAGAAAGTATAATATAAATGCAGTCGATTTGCCCTATGTTATAGATGCAAGGGTAAAAAATTGGATAGAAGAAAATTACAAAGATTTTGTTTCTGAAGTCATAAAAAATAAAGAGGATAGCTTTTTGGAGGAGCTTGATGACAATACTATTGAAGTGAACTTCAAGTTTACATTACAGGAATCGGTAAGATATGCTTTATATTCAAGGTGCAATCTTGATACAAGTGAATTTGATGATGATTCATTCAGAGGTATTGCCGATTATAATACTAATGCTGTTATTGAGCAATTCGGAAAAGCAGTAAACATTATTAACAAAAACATTTTGCGAGACATAGAGAGAGAAATTGCGGTCATCAAAAATAGAGATTTATCTAATCAATTAACCATTAATGATATTGAAAGGAGCGACAGGGATGAGCGAATATCTGAACGAGGAATTGAACTGGGAGGACGACTTCGGGATTCCGACCGAACCAGACCCATTGGGCGAATGGGCGATGCAGATAATGGAAGATCTGAAAGCGGGGAAGATACAAGTAGACCTTTCGGAGCAAGTATGGTGCGAGGAAGAACAGAAATATTATCCGAGATGGATAGAAACAGAAACGGAACTGATGATAATGTACAAAGAGGAATTCATTTATCTTCCGCTAATGGATATTCCCGAAATAGAGAGGAAACCATACGAAATGGGAGTATGGAGCAGTCGCAGAATGAAGTATTTGGAAACGGAGAAACCAATACAATTGGAGATAATAACAGAGGGATTGCGATTGCATCAACATCTGATGGATACGGATATGAAAGCAATGGAAATGGAACAGGAGCTTACGGAGAAATTGAAAGCAGAGAACGGAGTGACGGAACAGCTCAAGGCGAACAATCCAACAAAGTGGCTGAACAAAATGAACAGTATCCGCAAACAAGTGGAGGAAACAATTTACAAGGAACTGATTTACAAATAAACAACAATGAGGAAAAGGCAGTAACCGAAAATAACGGTGCTGCCTTTTCTGATTATATAACAACAATCGAAACAGAACTTTATTCCGAACCCGATGAACACCGCAGAGTAAAGAAAATCGGTATGGCTAAAGCTGAAGATGTATTTGATCAGCTTGAAGCACACCTCAAAAAAGAAAATCTTATGCCCGATGAATATTTACTTTTAAACAGAAATCAAAAAGGAAAAGAAATACCTGATGATGCTGAGTTTATTGCACATACAAATTTTGGCGGAAGCGAGGGCATTTATATAGATATATTAATGAGGTCAAAAAACGGACTTGAAAATTTTGCTACTGCAAAAACTCTCGGAGAAAATCACGAAGATTTTATCCGTATGGGAAGAATAGCTGCCGAATGTTCCCTTATGCTCAACGGTAACGGTATGAGAATAGAAAGAGCAAAGCCGAAAGAAAAGCAGCTTGCCTATCATATATCGGCTGACGGAACACAAAGTGTTCAAATCGGACACAAGTCGGAAAATACTCAAGTGCCGAAAAACGATGAAGAAACTATCAATAACAATACAGAAAAATCAAAAGACGGTATTATCGGAAATACTGTTTTCAAACATATAAAAAAGAAAACATATCATAAAGACGATACAGAAACAGCTATGCGTATAGCAGCCGAATTTGATAAAGCTGATATTAAATACAGCGGAAAAATAAACGATAACGATACAGTTACATTAACATATAGCGGTCTTGATTCCGAAAAAGTAATGCCTATAATTGAAGCTGTAAAAAATGCAGTCAAAGAAGAAAGAAATAAAAAAGGATTTACGGAAGAAGAAATAGAGCTTGCAAGAAAAGTAAATCTTGTCGATTATCTCCAAAGTAAAGGTATTCAGCTTAAACAAGTTGGCAGAGAATACACAATGCCCGAACACGACAGTATGAGAATAAGAGATAATCGTTTCTTTTGGAACAGCAGGAATATGGGCGGAAATGCGGTTGACTTCTGTATGAAATATTTTGGAATGGATTTTACCTCATCAGTCGGAGAACTTCTTGATTTCAGCGGTTACAGGAAAATAAATGCAGAAATAAAACAAAATATCGCACCCGAAACACCGAAAGTACAGATAGAACATAAGGAAGCAGAAGAAGAACACAAGCCTTTGCCATATTCCCTTGATACAAAAACAAATCGGGTATATGCTTACCTGACAAAGACGAGAGGAATAGATGCAGATATAGTCAATCGTTTTATCAAAGACGGCTCTATCGGGCAAGACGAAAGAGGAAATGCAGTGTTTAAAACATTTGACGAACAAGGTAATCTTTCGGGAGCAGAAATAAACAGCACATTAAGTAACTCTCGTTTTAAACAGTCTACCGAAAGAAACGGAAACGGATTTACAATCATACCTAATCCCGATGTCAAGCCGAAATCAATTATTTTCTTTGAAAGTGCCATTGATACATTAAGCTACTATAACCTTGCAAAAAGAAATAATAACCGAAACATAGACAATTATATGCTTGTGTCAATGGGTGGTCTGAAAGATAAAGTTATAAATGAAACTTTGCAGAAATATGAAAAGCAATTTGGCATAAAAATGGAGTGTATCCTATCGACTGATAATGATGATGCAGGAATTAACTTCGCTAAGAAATTTGACTATAAATTTCATAGTGTAGCCGATACATCAGCCTATAAAAATCATACCGGCAAAAAAATAAAAGACTGGAATGACCTGTTAAAAGCTGAAAATGAAAGATTATCGGCAGAAAAAGAAACTTCCGAAACCACAAATAATGAAATAAAGAATGTGTTTCAGATTGCGGATGCGGAAGAAAACAAAACGAGAAACGAGGAAATAACAAATAATACAGTCGATACGATTGTTGAAGAAAAAGAAACCACAATAAAAAATGCAAGTGATGATCCATATTCTCTTGAAAATATAATAAAGCACA
>JAFUUG010000127.1 GCA_017483905.1 Bacillota bacterium | reverse complement strand
TCCCGAGCCATGGGATATGCCGGGATATGACTGCCCTGTAATAATGGCAGCCGGTGCATTCGTGCAGGGCTCTTCCATTGAACTCAGTGCCGATGCCCCTATCAAACCGCCGTATACCGTATTTTTTCAGGGCGGGCTGAATTGGCATCATTCAAAGATAGGCACGATAATAGCACTTGATAATATGGTCAAAAACAACAATATAAAACTTCCGTTATAAAAGGGTGATTTTTATAAAGGGGTGATTTTATCATGGATATGTCTTTTTTATCAAATGCAAGGCGTAAATTTTCGCTTATCATTATATTTTCGGTATTTTTCACGGTTCTTATCTCTTTTATCGTGCAGTACTATCTTGTATATACAAATGAAACGACCGATATCCCTTATCGCTCAAAAACGATATACAGTAAAATATATGACTATATCGACTTAAATATTTTCAATATTCATGATCTTTATTCTTATCGGAATTTTTCTTCCGATAAAATAAAGATCTCCGATATTCGCATATTGTCCGAGCTCAATGCACTCTACACAATAAAAAAACTCGACAGCGGCGAACTTGTATATCTCATTTCATCTTTTAATGATGCAAGGGATAACTATGAAGTCGGAACACCCGTTGACAGTGACATATACGACATCGCTATACAGGCATATAACGGAACAGACGTAGTTTTTACAGACCGTATGAATATAAATGGTCATAAAAGTATTGCGGTATTTTATCCTGTTTATTCCGATAACGATAATATATCGGGAGTTATCGGAATGGAATTTCCCGCTGATTTTTCAAACGATTATTTGTATGCGTTCTCTTTTACCTGTTTACCGCTGATAGTCATATTTGCATCTGTTATGGCAAGTGTATTCCCGAAATATATAAAGAATACCATCGCATGCTCTCTTGAAAAAAATATATGCACCGATACACTTACATCTCTTAAAAACAGGATCGCATACGACAAAAAAATCGAAGAGCTTGACACCATGATAAAAGAGAAAAAAGAAAACATCTCCATCACTCTTGTTTTAAGCAATTTGAGCGAATTAAAAGAAACAAATAATTCCATAGGAGATAAAGCAGGCGATAAATATATAGTCGACTCAGCCAATCTGATAAATAATTCATTCGCACATTTAGGTACGACTTATCGAACAGGCGGCGGTGAATTTGCAACTATCATAGAAAACACCGAAGAATCCGTTATCCATAATGCCATCGAAGAAATGAAGAAAAGCGAAGCGGCATATAACAGTGACAGTACAAATCAAGTCAAAATGAAGATAACAGTGATCTTTGACTCCTTTATCCCCGATAAGGACAAGTCCTTTATTTCGGTAATAAAGCGAGCCGATGAAAAAAACTGCAAAGAGAAACAATTTGAAAAAGAATTAAAAGAAAGAAAGCCAAGGTGAGAATTATGAACAAATTTTACAATAACCCTGTGCAGAGAGGATTTTTTCCCGATCCCTCCGTTATAAGATACGGCAGCGACTATTATATGGTAAATTCCTCATTCCAGTATTTTCCTGCAATACCTATTTCTCATTCAAAAGATCTTGTTCATTGGGAGCTTGTAGGTCACGCAATATCAGACCCGTCATATCTCGATCTTTCCGAAATACTTGATTCAAGAGGTATATGGGCGCCCGACATTTCGTATCATAACGGTAAATTCTATATCTTTGCAACGCTCCGTCATAACAGCGAAGATAAAACCGTATCCCCTATGAGAAGTCAGCTTATCATGACAGCGGACAGCCCCGAAGGACCTTATTCAAAGCCTGTTATCATCCCCCTTGACGATATAGATCCATCTCATTTTACAGATGATGACGGAAGACATTATATAGTCACTGCACCGGGAATAACTATCACTCCCCTCAATGATGACTGCACGCAGATAGCCGGGGAAACAGTACAGGTATGGGCAGGCACAGGCGAACGCTGTCCCGAAGGACCTCATATCCTCAAAAAAGACGGCTGGTATTATGCGATCCTTGCTGAGGGCGGCACAGGTTACGGACATAGAATAAACACCGCAAGGAGCCGTGATCTTTACGGACCATACGAACCGAGTCCTTATAACCCCGTAATGAAACAGAATGACCCCGATGAACAGATACAACGCTGCGGTCACGGAAAAATATTTCAGACACAGAACGGCGATTGGTACTGCACATACTTATGCGGCAGAAGAAACGGCGGAAATTATACCACTGTCGGAAGAGAAACAGCTCTCGACCCTGTAAAATGGACAAAAGACGGCTGGTTCATCATAAACGGAGGAAAACCAAGTAAAGAACAGCTCTTCCCCGATCTTGAAGAAAAAATATACGAAAAGCAATATTTTGACGATTTTGATTCCGATAAACTTTCTCTTTTTTGGGAATGGGTAAGAAATCCCGATGAAAAAAATTACAGTCTTACCGAGCGAAAAGGCTATATGCGTCTTTATACATCTCCTTATCCAATGAACGATGTACATTGTAAAAATATCCTCGTAAGGCGTGA
>JAFUUG010000126.1 GCA_017483905.1 Bacillota bacterium | reverse complement strand
CATAGACTATACCGCCCCTTCACATATTTGCATATTCATGGTATTCCTTCGTATCACTGCGTAATACTTCATCGGTACGACCTGACAAGCCCTTGAAAGTAGGGATATCCCATACACCTTGAAATTTGAGATTGTGTATAGTCATTATTGAATGGATATTGTGATAAAATTCACTTCCCTGAAATTCTGTCTTTAAATAAACAGGGATAAGACCTGTCTGCCAGTCATGACAATGGATTATATCGGGCTTGAAATCCACGATAGGCAGGATAGAGAGTGCGGCTTTACAGAAATAACAGAATTTTTCTATATCACGCCTTGTGTTTTCGTAAGGATATTCGCAATTGAAATAAGTCATATCATCTATGAAGTAATATTTTATGGAATCGTATTCATACTCCATTATTCCGACATAGGCATTCTGGATATAATCGCCGGCACCCATATAGAAATGCGTTATATACTTGAAATCCTTTGAGAATTTTTCGGGAATACAACGATAATAAGGAAGCACGACCCTTACATCAAATTCGTCTTTCGGAAATGCTTTCGGAAGCGCACCAACAACATCCGCAAGTCCGCCTGTTTTAACAAAAGGTACACATTCCGATGCTGCAAAAAGTATTTTTTTCTTATTCATATAATTACCCTCCTGCCATTATGAAATTACGATCGAATGATGATCTGATCAATTGAAACGATTTGTTTTTTCGTCATAATAATAATTGATAGCACTTAATTTATCAATTATTATTTTCTCGTCTATGTTATGCTGCTTTGAGAAATCGCTGAGGGATGAACAATTATCCCTGAGCTGTGTATTTATGTAGCTGAGAAGCATAACAGGATCGTTTGGAACAGACATAAATAAAACACTCCTATTAGATCAAATTGAGATCATATTTATTAAGATATTTTTATTATAGCATATTATAACAAATTCTACAAGTAATTATCGAAAAATAATTATGAATATGGCAAAATTGACGGAATGAAATAAAATATCCTTATAAATAGGCTCTGTAGGTATTTTGTAAGTTTTTTACAGTAACCTTATTTAAAATTTGTCTTGAAAAATTTCTGTTTTGATACTAAAATAGATATGTATTATTTTCAGAAAATTTTGAGGTGCAGCAAATGTTTATATTTTCTATAGAAGAAACAGAAGTAAGAACTTTCATGGATAAACTTTTCAGATGTGATACCTTTGACAAACTCGAAGTCAAGAGCCTTGTTCTTGAGACGAATGTGAAATTCGACATATTGGGGAATATTAACAAAGACTATCTCGAAGAGGGTGAAGAACGCTGTTATGTAAGATGGTCAGAACTCAAACACAACATATTTGACCTTATAAAAGGCGGTAAAAAACCTAAACAATTAAAAATAGTTTTTATACCCGACAGAAATACTATTTCCGCAATACACAAGAATGCCGCATCACTCAGCCTTAATCTCTCTTATGAAAATGATGTTATTATCGGTACAACGGGAACAAGTCAGAAAAAATTCTCCCTTGACAAATCCCTTGATAATACATGGGAAAACACGATAAAAAAATTTTTCAAAAAAAATAATATTGCTATAAAAGAGGGATAAAGCGAGGATTTTTAAAAATTGTTAGCACTCTTATTAAATGAGTGCTAATTTTTTCTTGACTTTTTTTATTTTTGTGTTATCATATATTATAAAGATATAATTAAAAATAATTTGGAGGTCTTATTTATGTCAGAAATGCAAAAAGGTAATCTTTCTATCGATAGTGAAAATATTTTACCTATCATAAAAAAATGGCTTTACTCCGACTCCGATATTTTTTTAAGAGAGCTTGTAAGTAATGCCTGTGATGCTATCACAAAACTTAAAAAACTTGTATCAATGGGCGAAGCTACAGTTGCGGAAGACACAAAATACAAAATCTCCGTAGTCCTTGATAAAGAAAACTCAACTATAAAGATCATAGATAACGGTATCGGTATGACAGCCGATGAAATAAAAGAATATATCACGCAGATAGCCTTTTCGGGAGCAAATGATTTTATCAGCAAATATGAAGAAAAAGCAGAGGGCGGAAACGATATAATCGGTCATTTCGGTCTGGGTTTTTATTCCGCATTTATGGTCTCGGATAAAGTCCGTATCGATTCTCTTTCCTACAAAGAGGGAGCAGAGCCTGCTTGTTGGATATGTGACGGCGGTATCGAATATGAAATGGGCGAGGGAGATATAAACGAAAGAGGTACTATCATTACGCTTTATGTGAATGAAGAGAGCAAAGATTTCTTAAATGCCTATAAACTCAGAGAGGTACTTACTAAATACTGCTATTTTATGCCGATTGAAATATACTTTGAAGACCTTGAAGAAATAAAACGCAAGGAAGAAGAAGCAAAGAAAAAGGCAGAAGAGAAAAAAGCGGAAGAAGCAAACGGTGGTGAAATAGCAGACGATTCCGAAGAAGAAAAAGAACCGGAAGAAAAACCGATAAACAAGACGGATCCATTATGGCTGAAGCAGCCTAAAGACTGTACCGATGAAGAATACAAGGAATTTTATCATCAGGTATTTACAGACTTTAATGAACCTCTGTTCTGGATACATCTTAACATGGATTATCCGTTCCGCCTTAAAGGTATACTTTATTTCCCTAAATTAAAGCATGAACTTGAATCTATTGAGGGACAGGTAAAGCTTTACAATAATCAGGTATTCATTGCCGATAATATCAAAGAAGTTATCCCTGAATTCCTTCTTCTGTTAAAAGGTACTATAGACTGTCCCGATCTTCCTCTCAATGTAAGCAGAAGTTTTCTGCAAAATGACGGTTATGTAACAAAAATGAGCAGTTACATTACGAAGAAGGTAGCCGATAAACTCAACAGTCTTTTCAAGAAAGACAGAGAGGGATATGAAAAATTCTGGGACGATATAAGTCAGTTCATCAAGTATGGCTGTTTAAGAGAAAAAGATTTCTATGATAAAGTAAAGGATTCACTCTTATTTAAGAATACAGACGGAAAATTCGTTACATTACAGGAATACCTTGACACTAACAAATACAAGCATGAAAATAAAGTATTCTATGTAACGAACGAACAGCAGCAGGCACAGTATATCAAAATGTTCAAAGATAACGGTATGCAGGCGGTTATCCTTGATACAAAGCTTGATGCACCATATATCTCGACTCTTGAAATGTATAATTCGGGTGTGAGCTTTGCAAGAATAGATGCTGATATTTCCGATTCATTAAAGAGCGGCGAAGAAGCAGACAAGGAAACAAGTGAAAGTCTTGAAAAACTCTTCAAAGACAAACTACATAATGAAAAACTCAAAGTAAGAGTTGAATCATTAAAGACCGATTCCGTATCAGCCGTTATGCAGCTTAGCGAACAGTCAAGAAGAATGCAGGAAATGAGCCAAATTTACGGTATGAATTTCGGAATGTCGATGCCTGCAGAGGAAACTCTTGTACTTAATTCAAACAACAATGTTGTAAAGCTTCTCTTATCAATAAAGGATGATGAAGAAAAATCAACGGAAACGGAACTTATATGCAAGCAGATATATGATCTTGCGGTAATGAGCAATCAGCCGCTTTCCATGGACGGTATGACTGCATTTATAGAACGCAGCAACAAGATACTTGAGATGGTTGCAAATAAATAAAATATCACAAAAAGCTCACAGATCAGTGTGAGCTTTTTGTGATATTGTCAAAACTTTCGGTAAGAGCGAAGAAGAATTTTTTCTGATCTTCATTCCCGATGACCGTTACAGGTTTTAGCTGTGCGACGGAATTTCCTTTCATCAGCATCATTTCCTTATAAAGTACATAAGTTTCGGGCTGAGCGAATAACAGCTTTGCAGGTTTTATCAGTCCGCTTTGTATCTTTTCGCCATAAGAAGGATTGGCTTGCGAAAGATTATTTTCCAAACAGGCAAGTATTTTCTCCTCAGTCAGTCCGCTTGGCACACGGTCTATCTCCATGATATACACATACCGCACTTCATCTGTATCGGGATAAACAGAACTGTCCAGCAACAGAAAACCACATTCCGCCGCTGTCCTTTCCGCTGCTGTTCTGAGTGCCAGCTCGGTGGTTTTTTCTCCCATAAGGCTGACAGTCTTGTCAATACGATAGAGAAATTCTACTAATGGTACGGAGTTATGAAAACCTGTTACCCGCATGACATCTTTCATTCGATAGCGATAAAATCCCGAATGGTTGGTTATTACCAGTTCGTACTCTTTCCCTGTTTCCAACTTGTCCATAGTAACAGGCTGTGCATTTTCATCACTGAGCGATATGAATTCATAGAAGAGTGAATCCGGGATAAGTGCAGACTCATTGGCAGCCAATCCGAGAGGCACAGTAAAGATCCCCTCGGACGCAGATATTCCACGATAGTAAAAGGCAATATCATCTCCGAGGTAACGTTCGCGTATTTCTTTCGTATATCTTGCAAATCCTGCGGAAGCACCTCCCACCACATAGCTAAGTTTTTTCCAAACTTTTGGGATAAAAGGCGATTCAAAACCTTCTTCAAAGATCGACTTCAGCTGTGCGGCTCTTTCGGGCATTGGTGTCAGATTCGCAGTAAGTTTTTTTCTGATGTCATCGGGAAGTTCGATACTCTCGTCTATGATCCCTTTTTCAATGTCATTTACAAGAAGTTTCCGGTTCTTTTCGATATATCGACAAAAATCAAGAAGAAATCCTGTAAATGAACAGTTGATATTATTTATATCCTTGTCGCATAGGGCATACCGTGCGTTCAGATAACCCGTGTCAGTACCTTTGGGAGCAAAAGTCGCTTCTGAGGGCACTGAATAGATATGTTCCCATCTGTCGATGTATGGTCTGAGGGAAGCCTCGGATATAGGACCAAATGGAGTACCGTCCGGAAGTTTGGTGATAACACCGCCGCATCGTATCAGATTGAGGAAACGACCTCCGAAATATTTTTCTCCTATTTCTTTATATAGTATTGCTGACTGGAATCCAAGACTGTAGCGGTTGAAACGATCCCGTGTTGCCTGTGTGTAGGGTATTTTTTTCGGTTCACCCACCGTTCCGGAGGTTTTATTGTACCAGACGGGTTTTTTATTGCTTATAAGTCCTTCTTCTCCGTCATTAGTCATTCGATCGATATATTCTGTGTAATCATCATATTCCGTAACGGGAACACGGTTTTGATATTCTTCGATAGAATTTATTTTATCAAAGCCGTATTTTTTCCCGTATTCGGTGTTTTTGTTCTCTTCAAGCAATTCCATGAGCAGCTTTTTCTGCACTTCCATAGGTTCAAAGGTCATCTGTTCAAAATAAGCGATCAGTCCTTTTCTGCTTTCGACTCCTTTTCTGCGCATATTGTTCAGAACCTCGTACATGACATTTCTTTCCTTTCTGTTACGTGATAGTATAGAACTACACGGCTGTGTATAAGATAGTTAGCTGCTTTTTAGTACGCAGCCGGTGTACTTGAGAACGGAAGAGTTTTCTATTCTCAAATATAAATCATGTGTTTTTAAATAAGAAAAATGTACTGAAGCATAGCTCAAACGAGCTGCATATTATTTTCTTTTGATAATGCGGAAACTTCTTCTAATGATAAGCCGCTGCAATCAGCAATCTCATTAAGGTCATATTTGTTTTTCCTAAGCATTTTCAATGCAACGGAAATTGCATTTTCTCTTTTGCCTTCGGCTTTTCCGGCTGCTAACCCTTCGGCTTTTCCGGCTGCTAACCCTTCGGCTTTTCCGGCTGCTAACCCCTCGGCTCTTGCAACTCTTTTTTCAGTATCAAAGAAAATATTAAGTTCGGTATCAACATCAAACATATTAAGCATAATACTGGACACCTCGCTTTCTTTATTTTTTAGGTATTCTTTTAAAATTTCATCGTTACAGCAAATTCTGATAGTTTCGGCGGCGGCTTTTCTTGTTCTGCCGTATTTTGACACTTGTTCGTTAAGGATCCTTGTAAAAGCGATATATTGATTTACTATGTCGCCTTTTGAACCGTCTGTTATTACCTTTACACGAATATCAATGTCACATTTTTCTCCATTTAAAAAGCTGTCGGAGAGGGAGATATATTCTTTTGTGATCTTTCTGCTGCCTGTATAGATAAGGTATAATTCGGGCTTTGGAAAATCAACTTTTGTTGTACTATACAGTGATTGCTTTGTTTTTCGGTAATATCGGTAATATGTTTCAGCAAGATACATAATTAGTCGTATAATTATATTTTCCGACCATGTTGATTGACACTCTACGAGAATGATTATTTTTCCTTTTACCATAAAACCTACATCGTTATAAAGAGATGCCATGAGGATCTCTTCAAGAGTGATTATTTCTATATCTTCGGGAGATACGATCTCGCCGTTATGCAGGGCGGAATATAGCATGGCGGTATATTTTTTGTCACCGAATAAATTTCGGAATACGGTATCTTTTGCGGTAAATTTTGAAATATCTTGTTCCATAGCGTTATATCCTTTTTGTTATTTGTTTCTGAATGAACTCGGCTATTAATGGGGTACTTTCTTTGCAATACTGATAGTTTGTGATATTGGTATAGTTTTTATTGATATAATGCAACAGGGATATGATATTTTCTGTTTTTTTATAAGCACTTATTTTTATATTATCTCGCACAAAAGCTATCCAGCCGATATCAAATGGCTCATTTTTATCAATGAAAAGTATGTTTACATTGCTTGTATCATCGTAAGGCTCAAAACCGATCATAAATTTAATATCATGTCTTGAATATGTAACATAATATTCGTTGTGTGATACTGTATATCCTATATCGGTTAAAAATTTTCCTTCTTTCAGTATTATTTTGAGGTCATTTTCGCTTAATTTGGGCATTTTTAGTGCTCTCCTTTTATTGATTTTTTGATATGGGCTATCTATAAAATTATTATACACCCAAAATGGCGTATAATCAATGCCCTGTAAATAAATTATTTGATAAGGCTGTGAAAAAATAGCATTTTCACAGCCTTTGGCACGCTTAAAAGAGGTCATATTCAAAATCGGCTATATCGGATATGTCATGATGACAATTTCTCGATGAATAGTAGGCACAATGGGAACAGCTGGGGGAGAGGGAGGTGCCTGTGGTGGGGGAAAATTCCGATATGGGTCTGAAATATGAACATGGTGTATTCGATTTTTTCATAGAGAGGGTCATCTCCTTATATCTTTTTATGTATTTTACACAAAATATCGGAAAATATACTTGGTATAATGCTATGTTATGAAAATATTTCAAAAAAATTTCAAATAAATTAAAATTTTGTATTTACTATTCCGAATAAAATTGTTATAATATAAACATAGGATTATATATGCACAAATCATGCTGCCGGTTATTGGCATGATATGGCAGATATATTCAAATATCTTAATAAGGAGGACAATTTAATATGTCTAAAGTTATGAAAACTATGGATGGTAACCAGGCTGCTGCTGAAGTTTCTTATGCTTTTACCGAAGTTGCCGGAATTTATCCTATTACACCTTCTTCTCCAATGGCTGAGCACGTTGACGAATGGGCTGCCAAAGGAAGAAAAAATATTTTCGGTCAGACTGTTAAAGTAGTTGAGATGCAATCAGAGGCAGGTGCCGCAGGTACTGTTCACGGTTCGTTGTCAACAGGTGCGCTTACTACTACATATACGGCTTCTCAGGGTTTGCTCCTGATGATACCTAATATGTACAAGATCGCAGGTGAACTTCTTCCTTGCGTACTTCATGTAAGTGCAAGATGTGTTGCAAGTCACGCTCTTAATATCTTCGGTGATCACTCAGACGTTATGGCTTGCCGTCAGACAGGTTTTGCTATGCTTGCATCTTCTTCTGTTCAGGAAGTTATGGATCTCGGTGCTGTTGCTCATCTTTCAACTATCAAGAGCAGAGTTCCTTTCCTTCACTTCTTCGATGGTTTCCGTACTTCTCATGAGATCCAGAAGATCGAAGTTCTTGATTATGATGACCTTGCTAAACTTGTAGATATGGACGCTGTTAAGGCATTCAAGAAACATGCTCTGAATCCTGAACACCCTGTTACAAGAGGTACTGCTCAGAATCCTGATATCTTCTTCCAGGCTCGTGAAGCTTGTAATCCATTCTATGATGAAGTTCCGGGTGTTGTTGAGAAATACATGGGTGAGATCAACAAACTTACGGGAAGAGATTACAAGTTATTCAATTACTACGGTGCTGCGGATGCTGACAGAGTTATCATAGCTATGGGTTCTGTATGTGACTGTATCGCAGAAACTGTTGACTACCTTAACGCTAAGGGCGAAAAAGTAGGTCTTGTAAATGTTCATCTTTTCAGACCTTTCGTTCAGTCTAAATTACTTGAAGCTATCCCTGCAAGTGCTAAGAAGATCGCTGTTCTTGACAGAACAAAAGAACCGGGTTCTCTTGCTGAACCATTATATCAGGATGTTTGTACTGCATTATTCAACGCAGGCGATAACAGCCGTAAAGTTGTTGGCGGTCGTTTCGGTCTTGGTTCTAAAGATACTACTCCTGCTCATATCATCGGTGTATACGAAAACCTTAACGCTGCTGAACCTAAGAACGGATTTACTATCGGTATCGTAGATGATGTTACTAATCATTCGCTTCCACTCGGAACGCCTATAGATGTTTCATCTGAATCCACTACAAGCTGTAAATTCTGGGGTCTTGGCTCTGACGGTACTGTAGGTGCTAACAAGAACTCTATCAAGATTATCGGTGACCACACTGATATGTATGCTCAGGCTTACTTTGATTATGACTCTAAGAAATCGGGCGGTATCACTAAATCTCACTTACGTTTCGGTAAAGATCCTATCCGTTCTCCTTATCTTGTATCAACAGCTGATTTCGTTGCTTGTCATCAGCAGGCATATCTTGAAAAATACGATATGGTATCTGATATTAAGAAAGGCGGAAGTTTCTTATTAAATACTATCTGGAGCGAAGAAGAACTCGATACTCATCTTCCGGCTCAGGTAAAGAAATATATTGCTGACAACGATATCAATTTCTATATCATCAACGCTGTTGAAATAGGTAAAGAGATCGGTCTCGGAAATAAATTCAATGCTGTTCTTCAGGCTGCTTTCTTCAAGATTGCTAACATTATCCCTATCGATGATGCCGTTAAGTATATGAAGGAATTCATCGTTAAGTCTTACGGCAAGAAGGGTGAAAAAGTCGTAAACATGAACTATGCCGCTGTTGACAGAGGTATTGCGGAAGTTAAGAAAGTAAACGTTCCTGAATCGTGGAAGAACGCTACAGAAGAAAAGAAGGCAGAAAAGGGCAACAGACCTGACTTCATCAAGAATATCGTTGATGTTATGAACGGTCAGAAGGGTGATACTCTTCCTGTATCTGCATTCAAGGGTATTGAAGACGGTACATTTGAACATGGTACTGCTGCTTACGAAAAGAGAGGTATCGCTGTAGATGTTCCTGAATGGAATCCTGATGAGTGTATCGCATGTAATCAGTGTGCATTTGTTTGTCCTCATGCATGTATCAGACCATTCGTTCTTACAGATGATGAAGCTTCTAAGGCTCCGGAATCGGTTAAGACTCTTGTTGCTAAGAATCCTAAACTCAAGGACTTCAAGTTCGTTATGCAGGTCGATATTATGGACTGTACAGGCTGTGGAAACTGTCTTGCAAGCTGTCCAAAGGAAAAGGCTCTTGTTATGAAGCCTCTCGAAAGTCAGGAAGATCAGGTTGCTTCTTGGGATTACCTTATAAATCTTCCACACAAGGACAACCCATTAGACAAGAATACTGTTCCGGGAAGCCAGTTCGAACAGCCATTGCTTGAATTCTCAGGCTCTTGTGCAGGTTGTGCAGAGACTGCGTATGCAAGACTTATTACTCAGCTTTTCGGTGACAGAATGTATATTGCAAATGCTACAGGATGTTCTTCTATCTGGGGTGGTTCTGCACCTTCAACTCCTTATACAACTAACTACAAGGGACAGGGTCCTGCTTGGTGTAACTCATTATTCGAGGATAACGCTGAATTCGGTTTAGGTATGTATACAGGTGTTAAGCAGCAGAGAGAACTCTTAAAGTCTAAAGTAGAAGCTCTTATCAGCGAAACAAGCAATGATGATGTTAAGAAAGCAGCTCAGGCATGGATCGATACAATGATGAAGGGCGAAGAGTCTAAGAAAACTTCGGCTGAACTCGTTGCGGCTATAGAGAAGTGCGGCTGTGACAATGAAAATGCTAAATATGTCCTTGACAACAAGGAGCATTTAGTAAAGAAATCTCAGTGGATCTTCGGTGGTGACGGTTGGTCTTATGATATCGGTTTCGGCGGTGTTGACCACGTTCTTGCTTCCGG
This sequence comes from Bacillota bacterium, assembly GCA_017483905.1. GTDB lineage: Bacteria > Bacillota > Clostridia > Lachnospirales > CAG-274 > RGIG4831. Next base: position 8,061 of record JAFUUG010000126.1, on the reverse strand, counting down.
CGAAGATGTAAATATCTTCGTATTTGATACAGAGGTTTACTCCAATACAGGCGGACAGGCTTCTAAGGCTACTCCTACAGCGGCTATCGCTAAATTTGCCGCAGCAGGTAAGAGAGTTCGTAAGAAAGATCTCGGCATGATCGCTAAGAGTTACGGATATGTATACGTTGCACAGGTATGTATGGGTGCTGACAAGAATCAGCTTATCAAGGCTCTTGTTGAGGCTGAATCTTATCCGGGTCCATCACTTATAATCGCTTATGCTCCATGTATCAACCACGGTCTTGGAAGAAGCAATCTCCACAACGAAGCTAAGAAGGCCGTTGAGTGCGGTTACTGGCAGTTATACAGATACAATCCTGAGGGTGAAGTATTTACTCTTGACTCTAAGGAACCTACAGGCGACTTCAAAGAATTCCTTAAAGGCGAAGTTCGTTATACTTCTCTTACAAGAGCATTCCCTGAGATCGCAGAGGATCTTTTCGATAAGTGTGCAGAGGACGCTAAGAGAAGACTCGAAGGTTACAAGAAATTGGCAGGTAAGGCTTGATAGGCACAAAATGTGCGGTTAAAGTAATCAAGTATATCCAATAATATATAAATAAAAAAGACCACTCATAAAACCGGCTTTATGGGTGGTCTTTTTAGGTGTTATAAAAATACCCCAAATGAGAAAAACCCGGGGTATAAAATATGTTATTGTTTATATTTCTTTTCGGCCGGAAATTCAAATGTGTTCAGATGTGTTTTTTTGAGTATAAGAGCCGAATCTCTTGCAGTTATGTTTTTATCCGAATCTACATCAATGTACATGAACCATTCGTCTGATTTCTTTTCTATCGGCAGTTCAAAGGTGCTTGACAATATTTTCTGAAGAACGAACACTGCATCATTTAATGTGATGACATTGTTGCCGTCTGCATCGCCGAAAATAAGGGTGTTTTCATTGTTATACGAAGAAGTCGTGATCTCGGTAGTTGTTTCTGCGGCAGTCGTAGTCTGTGCTGTGGTGGTTTCGGTAGTTGTTTCTTTTGTGGTCTTAGCGGTAGTCGTTTCGGTAGTTGTTTCTTTTGTGGTCTTAGCTGTAGTCGTTTCAGTCGTTGTTTGGGTCGTTGTTTCGGTAGTAGTAACTGTTGTTGTAGAAGTTATCGGTTTTGTGCGGTTGATACCGTAAGGGTCGCTTGCCGAACCCGAACCGTAGGTAATATCGGAAGATGACAGGTCGAGATAGAATGCAGGGCGAACACCGTAATGTGAATCATTTGCCGTTGAACCATAAGTATCGAAAGATTCTTCAGCGTCAGAGCGCTGGCGTATGGTACGCAAATTGCAGCCGCCTCTGCTAAAGTTACACGGAGTACGAAGCCAGTAACTCCATTCATGGACATAGGCCATACTTGAACCACTGTTAGCCCTTACATCTGTTACTGCTGCTTTTGTCGGTACTGCGGCAAGATAGTCGCCAAAATCCATGTAAAGATCGTAAGCCTGCTTTATATCAAGCAAAAATACTTTGTCATCGGAATACTCACAGTATGCGGTATCATAATTTTGCAGTGAATCTTCAATAGGTGCGATACTGGCATAACCGACTCTTATCCAGTAGAAAATATGATAGTTATCGGCATCATTTTCGGTGTACTCCTGTCTGTCAAGTATCTGTTTCTGTCTTACAGTCTTTATTGCGTTTTTTTCACTGCATGTAAAATCATTTAAAAAGCCTGCACTTTTATCATAAGGCATATATCCGTTAAAAAGATGCTCCGGATCGGGTGGATTGCCACAGCTCCAGACTACATTGCCTGCATCTGCATCGGAATTTAACCAATCCTTTAAATTGGAATCACCCCAATAGTTACTGCCATTTGTTTTTCTTATATTCCCCGAATCAAGAGCTCTTCCATGACTTCCCGATTCGGAATTGCCACTTGCGTCAAAGGCTTTCATACAAAGTATCTTGTCGCTGAGCATTAAAGGACCATTTTCATCGTAGGCTATGCAGCGCCAAAGAATAGGCTCATCAAAATATGTACCCATTTCAAAATAATCACCGACTTTGAGTGTCTTGCCGTTTACGGAAAATGTGTCGCCCTCTTTGGCGGATATGCTGAGGTCTGAATAACAGATAATGCTGCCGAGAGTGATAACGGCTGTCATCAGAGTTGCCAGTATTTTTTTGATTTTTTTCATAAAAAGATCCTCCTTTGATTATTATAGTAAGTACATATTAGCATAATATGAAATAAAAGTCTACAAAGACAATATTTCAAGTTTATTACAGTTTGATATTTGGGTGAGCATTGAAAAGCAAACAAGAATGTGATATAATACCATAAAGGGTGTGATGGTATGACGATATTGATAATAATACTGCTGTCGGTGTTATTTGTTGATATATTAATTGCTTTGATCGCAATAATATCAAAAGTTGTAAAGGATAAGGAATTTGCGGGCAGAAAAAAATATATAAGAGTTATGAAAGTGCTTGCGGTAATTGAAATAATGCTTATGATGCTTATGAGTACGGTGGCATTGGTCGGGGCGGCAGTTGCTTATATTGTTAAGGAAAGTGTCGAGAAGATAAGCGAAGTGACGGAAGATATTGATCTGAATGAAATTTTTAAAAATACAAAGATCGAAAGTGAGGTAGCAGAGAATTGAAAAACGGAGCTGTTATTGTTGCAGGGGGAAAAGGCAGGAGAATGGGGAGTTCTGTCGCAAAACAGTATCTTGGGTTATGCGGGAAAATGATACTTGCGTATACGATAGAATGTTTTGAAAAGACGGAATGTATTGATGAGATAGTGATAGTTACGGGAAAGGAAGAAATAGATTTTTGTAAAAGAGAAATCTGCGATAAATATGGATATAAAAAGGTGAAATGCGTGACATACGGAGGAAAAGAAAGGCAGGATTCCGTATATAACGGGCTTAAATGCCTTGATAAAGATACAGATACGGTACTTATACATGACGGGGTCAGACCGTTCGTAAAAAGTGAGGATATAGAAAAAACTATCAGAAGTGTGTCGGAATGGGAATGCTGCGTTCTTGGTGTGAAGGTCAAGGATACGATAAAGATCTGTGACAGCAACGGGATAACGATAAATACTCCCGACAGGAGCAGTCTATGGATAGCACAGACACCACAGGCGTTTAAGTATGATACGATAATGAGTGCTTATGAAAGTGCATTCGGGGAGGGGTTCTATGGTACCGATGATGCTATGATAGCAGAGAGATACGGAAGAAAAATAAAAATGGTTGAGGGCAGCTATGAAAATATAAAGATAACTACCCCCGAGGATATATACATAGGCGAGGCGATAATCAGACAACGACAAGAGGCGATGTGAAATCGGTGCTTGTCTTTCGGAAGAAAAGATAATATATATCGGAAAATTCCGCTTCACGCATAAGAAATTCGTAAGCATAAGGCGAAAGAGTATTGATGTCCTTTGCAACATTTGTAATGACGGGAAGCGACGAATTTTCCACAAGATCCGAAAGAAGATACGATTTATCTTTTCTTATGCCTAAAACTCTGATATACGGCGGCGGAGATGATAAGATGACATCGGATCTCCTTATGCCGAGTATTATGTGAAGTATGGCACGACGAAGCTTTGAAAGGGTGTAGCGTTTTGTTTTAAGGGAAGAAAGCAGGTCGGTTATTTTTATAAAATCATCTGATTTTTTTATTCTGTTTTCAAGCCCTTCGGTTATGTCGGATATTGAGGCGATATATTCTGTCGGTTTTGTACAGAGAATATAAGATAAAATATCCGAATAGGCATCGAGAGTCGGTATGTACGATGATATTTCGGATAAAAGATCATCGAGATAATTATCCGGAATACAGGAAGAAAGTGTCTGCGGAAGCTCCGAGGGAGAAAGAACGTATATCGCTTTGCGCACAGCCGATGCCGAGGAAATATTACCCGAAATATCTTCCGAATGATAGTCAGCCGACAACCTTGCAACAGTGTAGGGTGTTATATGGCTGTTAAGTGCTGCGAGTGATTTTATATATTCAAGGGCAAGAATGTTATTGGCTGTGGAAAGATATGAACAATCTGTGCCGAGTTCTTTTGAAAGTGCATTCATTCTTGCTTTTGGGTATGAGATGCCTTTTGAAAGTTCTTCTTTTATGGCAGCTTTGAATGATAAGGGTTCGGTGAGAAGAACATCCGCAGCGGCTTTGAACGGTTCAAGCTGTCCTGCTTCGGAGCCGAATGATATATTATCTATGATACCCGAAGAATCAAGGAGGGATATGCTTCCAAAGGCGAATACATCGGCACTGCCCGTTGAATATACGGTCGGAAGTTCTATTACCATATCGGCACCGTTTAAAAGGGCGGCTCTTGCACGGAGATATTTATTGACAATAGCCGGTTCGCCGCGCTGGACAAAGTTTCCGCTCATTATTACTATTATATTTTCGGCATTTGTAATGTGTCTTGTTTGTGCTATATGATATTTATGACCGTTATGGAACGGGTTATATTCAGCGATTATTCCTGTATTCATAAAAAAATCTCCTTAAATTTAAAAAATTTACTACAAATCTATCGACAGTTATGATATAATTATGTATAATAATAATAAGAATGTCAATTTGTTTTTCAAAAATAAAATGATTTTTGTTTGGAGTGATGCTGATGGAACAAATAACAGATAAAGAATTTAACATGATAAGAGATTATATCAAGAAAAACTACGGTATAAGTCTCGGTGATGAAAAAAAATCACTGATATACTCAAGACTGAGGTTTGTTCTGATCGAAAAGGGTTTCGAGAATTTTACACAATACTATGATTATCTTATCTCGGACAAGACGGGTGAGGCTTCACTTGTATTTATTGACAAGATAACGACTAACCATACTTTTTTTATGAGAGAAGTTGAGCATTTTTATTATTTCAGAGATACTGTACTTCCATATCTTGAAGAAACAGTCAAGGACAAGGATATAAGGATATGGTGTGCTGCTTCTTCTTCCGGGGAAGAACCTTATACCTTGCAGATGATAATGAATGATTATTTCAAGGGAAAATCGGGGTGGAATCACGAACTGCTGGCAACGGATATTTCCTCAAACGTACTTGTAAAGGCTGTAAAGGGAATATATACAAATGAGCAGATAAAACCGCTTGATGAAAACTGGAAGAAAAATTATTTTAAAAAGTATGACAATAATAGTGTGACGGTGTGCGATGAGATAAAAAGCAAGGTCACATACAGAAAATTTAATCTGATGGAGACGAAGCTTCCTTTTAAAAAACCGTTTGATGTTATTTTTTGCAGGAATGTTATGATATATTTTGATACAGAAACAAGAAAGGCTCTTGTTGAGAGAATGTATGATGCATCAAAAGAGGGAGCATATTTGTTTATAGGTCATTCCGAATCACTGAACAATATAGGAACGAGATATAAATATGTGATGCCTGCTACATACAGAAAAATTACAAAGGAATAGTGCATAAAAGCCGTGACAGAGCCGAGAATAATTTTTATGAAAAATTTTTTGTATTTTTTGCACAATATTACTTGAAATTTTTCTGTAAAAGTGTATAATTTTGTTATGAGGATTTTTATGCTGATCAAATCAATTAAGAAAAGGGTGATGTTTAAGTGGCAGATTTTTCAAGAGAATCAATGTTAGATATGTTTATATTTGAAATGAACCAGCTTCTTGAGCAGTTGGAGCAGCTCATTATCCAAGGCGAACAGGGTTATTCGATGGATGATATAAATGAGATATTTCGTATAATGCATACAATCAAAGGTTCTGCAGCTATGATGCTTTATGACAATGTTTCAAAAACTGCACATGCCATAGAGGATTTATTTTATTATCTCAGAGAGGAAAATCCTACGGATGTCGATTATTCCTCACTTACCGACCTTGTACTTTTGGGTATGGACTTTATTAAGGTCGAACTTGACAAAATAGAAAGCGGCAATTCTCCTGATGCAGATCCTACGGAAACGATAGGAAAGATAAAGAGTTATCTTGCTGTGCTTAAGGGGGAAACTCCGGCTCCGGCAGCTGCTGCACCTGCACCGGCAGCAAGTGAGAAAAAAGAGGAAAAGAAAGAAGAAAGCACACCTGCGGCAAAACAGACCGAAGATGCTGCTCAGAGTGAAATAATAGATAACAGATATACTGCAAAGGTAATGTTTGAAAAGGGCTGCGAGATGGAGAATGTGCGTGCTTTTACATTACTCCATAATCTTGAGGATGTTATAACGGATGTGGTAACTATCCCAGAAAATGTAGTAGCGGAAGAATCCGAAGAGATAATAAGGGAAAACGGCTTTACATTTACTTTCACAAGTGAGAAGAGTCTTGATGAACTTAAAAAACTTATAGGTGAGACAGTATATCTTGACAGCTTTGAAGTAAAAGCTTGTGCATTGACTCATTATAAGGCTTTCCTCAAATTTGAGGACGGCTGTGAGATGGAAAATGTAAGAGCGTTTACGATAATACATAATCTTGAAAGTATAGCTGTTAATATTAAACATACACCGGAAGATCTGATAGATGAAGCGGCAACAGATGTTATAAGAGAAAAGGGATTTGAATTTGAATTCTCCATTGGAAAGAGCTATGATGACGTATATGATATGCTTATGCAGACGGTGTTCCTTAAAGATCTGAAACTTACCGAAGTTGAACAGGATCAGGCATCGGCAGCCGAACCTAAGAAAGCAGCGGAACCTGTTAAAGCGGCAGAGCCTGCCAAGGAAGCTCCTAAGACAGAAGCAAAGGAAGAGGCTAAACCTGCTGCAAAAGCGGAAGAAGCAAAAACTGAACCCGAAAAGAAAGAAGCTGCTCCTGCGCCTAAGAAGGCTCCGACTCCTGCGGCTAACAATAATGCAAATAAGAAACAGGCACCTACTCAGCAGATGATAAGCGTCAACATAGGAAAACTCGATCAGCTTATGAACCTTATGGGTGAGCTTGTTATTTCAGAAGCGATGACTACACAGAATCCGGATCTTGACGGTCTTGAACTTGAAAATTTCAACAGATCTGCAAGACAGTTGAGAAAGATAATAAACGATGTTCAGGATACTGTAATGAGTATGCGAATGGTTTCTCTTTCGACTACATTCTTCAAGATGCACAGAATCGTAAGAGATATGTGCAAGCAGCTCGGAAAGAATGTTGAACTTGTAGTCGTAGGTGAAGAAACAGAAGTTGATAAGAATATTATTGAGCATATATCAGATCCTCTTATGCATATAATCAGAAATTCCGTCGATCACGGTATAGAAATGCCCGAAAAGCGTAAGATGATAGGAAAAGATGAAAAGGGTACGGTTCTTCTTGAAGCTAAAAACTCCGGCGGTGAAGTTCTTATTATAGTAAAAGATGACGGTGCCGGTATAAATAAAGAAAAGGTAATGGCTAAAGCGAAAGCCAACGGTCTGCTTAAAAAACCGGAAGAAGAATACACCGACAGGGAAATATATCAGTTTATTTTCCATGCGGGATTATCAACAAATGATACGGTAACGAATTATTCGGGTCGTGGTGTTGGTATGGACGTTGTTGTATCGAATGTTGAGGCTGTAGGAGGTACGATAATTGTTGAGAGCGGACAGGGCGAAGGTACTACGACCATCCTTAAAATACCTTTGACACTTGCAATAATCGAAGGTATGCTCATTAAGATGGGCGGTGCCAAATATACGATACCTATTGCATCTATACATGAAACATTCAAGCCTAAGAAAGAAAATATATTTACAGACCCTGACGGCAATGAAATGATAACGATAAGAGATGATGTATACAATATCGTAAGACTTGATGAATTCTTCGGAACAAAATCAAGTGTTGACGATATTGAAGATGGTGTACTTATCATGCTGGAAAACGAAGGTCAGCAGGTTTGCTTATTTGTCGATGAACTTGTGGGTGAACAGCAGGTCGTTGTAAAGACGATGCCTAAATTCATAAAGAGGATAAAAGGCATAAGCGGCTGTACATTACTTGGAAACGGTGATATATCGCTGATAATAGATGTAGCAGGATTTTT
>JAFUUG010000125.1 GCA_017483905.1 Bacillota bacterium | reverse complement strand
CTTATTAACACTCCGCCGGTAATATCGGTAAGCCAGTGGACACCCGACAACATTCTTCCTATGACCGTAACAGTGAGAATTACAGCACATATTATACAGAGTATTCTGCAAAGTACGGCATTTTTGACATATTTATTCATTACCATCATCGTACTTCCCATTATGACACATATCAGCATCGTATGAGATGACGGAAAAGATGCTTCGGGGAGAACCTCACCCGGCATTATTACAGGTCTGTAATTTATTACGGCAATTTCAAAAAATATATATAATCCTACTGTTGCAGCATAAAGAACGCCGAGAGAGAGTATTTCCTTATCTACCTTTTGGATGCTTTTTCTTGTTATGAGCTGGATAAAGCCTGCCGCCGTAAAGAAGAATGCTGTGAGAAGAGCAACATAACCGAGCAATTTTGTTATATTATACCAAAGCTGATTTGTTCCGACGAGATCGGCTGCGGCTTTGTTGATGTGGGACAGACCTATGCTTGTTCCGGCAGGTCCTATCGGGGCAACATCTGCAAAGCCGATAAGCAGTATAAGGATGATGGTCAATATACCGCATATAGCCGCAAAAATAAATTTTCCTTTGTTTTTCATATCTTCCTCCTGTTTTTTTGTATACCTTTAAAAATTGAAACGAGTTAAAATAGATTTTTTTTCATAAAATATGGTGCAGTCGTAAGCGGCTGCACCATATATACATTTTAATATATGTCGTTTCTTCTTTCTTTGAGCTTGAAGCTTGAAACTGTTTTTGTAAAGAGTTCAGCCTGAGATGCAAGCTCTTCGGAAGCTGCGGCACTTTCTTCGGAAGTTGCTGTATTTACGGAAACAACCTCGACTATTTCGTTTATTTCGTTGCTTATCTCGCCGATAGCTTCTTTCTGAAGTCTTGATTTATTTGCGACTTCATTTGATATACCGTATATCTTATCTATCTGCTCTATTACGGAGCCTATCATATCAGCTGTCTTTCTGACCGTAACGCCGCCGTCTTCCGTATTCTTGAGGGCAACGGTGATAAGTTCGGCTGTCTTTTGAGCTGCTTCCTGACTCTTGGCTGCAAGATTTCTGACTTCGTTTGCAACTACCGCAAAGCCTACACCGTGTACACCTGCTCTTGCTGCCTCTACAGCTGCATTAAGGGCGAGGATATTTGTCTGGAATGCGATATCGTCGATATCTTTCATTATCGTTGAGATATTTGAAGAAGATTCGTTTATGCTGTCCATTGCAAGAAGAACATTGTCCATTCCCGATTTGATAGCATCTACGCTGTTTTTGGCTTCTTCGGATATATCACTTACCTGTCCTGCAAGTTCGGTATTTTCGTTTGTCTGAACTTCGATATTATCAATGTTTGTTTTAAGGTGAGTAACTGCGGCAGCCTGCTTCGTACTTCCTTCGGCAAGCACGTTGCTCGAATCTGCGATGCTTCCCGAGCCGATAGATACCTGTTCGGAAGATACTTTTATTTCTTCGATAAGTTTATTGAAGTTACCTATGATATTTTCAAGCGAATCCTGTATTCTCTTGAAATCACCTACATATACGCTGGTCGTCCATACATTCAGATTCTGTTCAGCCATTCTGTCAAGAATGTAGGAGATCTCTCTTATATATGTAAATATTGAAGATGCGGTCTTATTGATATTACCGATCATTTCGGCAAATTCGCCTTTATATTTTGTTTCGTCTACGCTTATCTTGAAGTTTGCATTAGCAATTTCCATAAGTGCATTGTTAGTTTCTTCAATAGGCTCTGCAATAGTGTCTATAAGCTCTTTAAGGTGTCCCATAAGCACGTTCCAATCACCGCTGTAATCAGAGATATTTATATTTGCCACAAGATGACCTTCGTTTACATTATTTATTATTTCACCTATTGATGAGTTGATATTGCCAAGCTGTGATTTAAGGGTATCGAGTGCTTCATGGAGCATAGCTTTCTTTCCGGGAAATCTTGGAACGGCATAGCTGAAATCGCCGTCAGCATATCTATGTACACTTTCGATGATGGCTTTAAGTTCATCACCAGTATTTGTAAGCATTTTATTTACGTTATCGGCTATTTCAAGATAAATACCATGATATTTTCTTGAATCGATCCTTGTATCTATATCGCCTTCGTTCATTTCCGAGAACGCTCTTGACATATCATCGGAAATATCGGTGAAGGAATCAATAAGAAGTGCAAAGTTGTTTGAAAGCTGTCCGACTTCGTTTGTAAGATTGCTTCTTACATCGACATTGAAATCGCCCTTTGCAATCTTGGCGGAAGCATTTGTGATCTTTCCGATAGCTTTTGATATTGTATTTGCGATGAATACGGAAAGGACGATACCGAATATTATTGAAAAAACGATACCGATAATTGCAAGTATGATAGAAGAGTACTTCATTGAATTAATATTGTCAATACCTGCCTGATAGCTTGTTTCACCTGCTTCTATGAGGGCATCGAGATCCTCATCGCCGATATCGTCAAGGTCTTCGCAGTGAGATAATATTTCTGCAATCTTTACATTATTGTTTGCATCAGCGGCAGCATAGATATCATCAGCGGCAGCGTAAAAATTATCGATATTTTTAAATACATCGTCAACGTGTGTCTGTCTTTCTTCTCTTGCGGCAGCACTTAGACTTGTATCGGAGTCGAAATTAGCCTTGTATTTTTCGGCATCCGTTTTATAATCATTAAGTTCTTCTTTTAAACTTTCATAGTTTTCTTTGTTTTTTTCCTTATCCTTGTAGATAGAAGCATAAGAGGATAAAACATAAAACTTTGAGAGGGAACTGTTCTGATCGGCTTTGAGCTGTAATGCCATTTTGTGTCTTTCATTAGAACCGTTAAGAATAACATCGTATTCACCTGTTATGGATCTTACGATAGTGATGCTGTTTATGCCGATAGCTATTATGAGCAGACATAAAAACGCCGACAGCAGCATAACTTTGGTTCTTATTGAAGAATTTTGGAATTTGTAGGACAAACCATTCATAAATTATCATACCTCCTTTGATATAAAATTTTGATTTAAGGAATGATTTTTTCCCAATACGTTCAATATGATTTAATAATATCAAATTTGAGACAATATGTCAAATTTTTTTGCTCAAAAATAATGTATAAAATGATATTTGATAAGAAAAAAAGGGTGTGAAAAAATCCACACCCAAATTATATATTGTACAGTAAACGGCAAAAATTATTGTTTTTTGAAAATTTACTGCATTTTTAATATTCAATACCGTCGCCGAAAGAAATACCAAGACTTCTTGCAGCATTTACATATTCACCGTCGGGATCAACGTTCTTCGTACCGCCTATAACATTTTCAAGGCTGTGGTGACTGATCTGACCTTTCTTTATACATACCATCTGACCATAATTATTATCGGCAACAAGGTCGACTGCCGCAACACCGTATCTCACGGAAAGAAGTCGATCATAAGCCGAAGGCTCGCCGCCTCGCTGTATATGACCGAGGGAAACGCTTCTTACCTCGTGATTATCAATGACCTGTTCAAGCTGATGAGCAAGCTTTGCACCTACACCGCCAAGTCTGATAGGCTCGGGGCTGTCTTCGACTACCTTATTGACAACCGCTTCGCCGCCAAATTCCTTAGCACCCTCACAGACAACGATGATCGTAAATACTTTGCCCTGTTCATCTCTTTCTTTTATCTTCTTAACTATATTTTCGATAGTATAAGGTATCTCAGGAATGAGGATAACGTCTGCCGAGCCTGCAATACCCGATGCAATAGCTATCCAGCCGGCGGTTCTTCCCATTACTTCTACGACGAAAACTCTGTGATGAGATCTTGCGGTCGTATGTATTCTGCCGAGGTTCTCAACAACAATGTCGATAGCTGTATTGAAACCGAATGTTGCGTCTGTTGCTCTGAGGTCGTTGTCGATTGTTTTCGGAACACCGACAACTTTAACACCTTTACGGCTGAAATCTCTGGCACTTGTAAGAGTACCGTCACCGCCGAGGATAATGAGGGCATCTACACCGTCTTTTTTGAGGTTTTCAATGGCAACATCGGAAACGTCTTTCTTGACTTTATGTCCGTTTTCCTCTACGGTATAATCAAAAAGGTTGTCCTTATTTGAACTGAAAAGGATAGTACCGCCGACATGAAGAAGACCGGAAGTATTTTCAAGGTTCAATTCCATGTAATCGTTTGTATATAATCCTCTGTAACCGAATTTATAGCCGATGACCTCAAAGCCGTATTTGAGGATAGCCGTCTTTACGATGGTATATATGACCGAGTTAAGACCGGGAGCATCACCACCGCCTGTAAGTATTGCGATTTTCTTTTTTGGTTGATCCATTTTTTTATTTCCTCCTACAAAATATTACTGCAAAATATTACTGTCGAAACGTCAGTTTTCCGGTTCTATAAGACCGTAGGTGCCGTTCTTTCTCTTATAGACAACATTTATTTCCTCGCTCTTTGCATCTCTGAATACGAAGAAATTATGTCCCAGAAGTTCCATTTCAAGAATCGCTTCTTCTGCATCCATTGGTTTAACGAAAAATCTCTTGGATCTTGAGATCTTAACGCTGTCATCATTTTCCGGGGAAGGATCTTCTTCAGATATGGCAAACGCTCTGAGTTCTTCTGCAAAAGACTTATCTCTGCGTGACTTATCTCTTAAGCGGTTCTTATATTTGATCATCTGATTTTCAAGAATATCAACTATTTCGTCTATACCGGAATACATATCCTGAGATGTAACTTCGGCTCTGAGAACACGTTTTGGCAGATTTACCGTTACTTCGATAGTATGGTCGAGTTTGACTACCGAAATAGTAACTGTCGCCGTAGTATCTTCAGGAAAAAGCTTAGCAATTCTGTCGAGTTTCGCCGTGAATTTTTCTCTGATACCATCTGTAACTGTCGTATTTTTTCCCGTAAATGTATAACGCATAAATCAACAACTCCTTTTTTCGCCTTTTACAAGAAAGAAAATGATATTTCATATCCGTAAAAAAGCGCATATTTGATGATATTATTTATATTCGACGGAAAAAGGGGGTTTCCTTTTTTTTATAAAATAATTTTAGAAAATGAAATATGGGAGTTTTTGACGGTGTTTGATAAACGGTATTGACAAAAGGCAATGATAGTGATATTATGGATAGAAGAAAAGGAAACGCTGTCAGGATAGACGGTTAGTCCTCGGCTTATATTGTTATAAGAAATAACTGCACAAGTTTTGTGACCTTGGGGCGGTTATTTTTTATATTCTTTGCTTTTCATTGTGTAACCCAAGCCGAAATTTGCGATACAAAGGGCTGTGATAGCAATATCACGGTAAACGACTGTGTATAACTTATACTGAACGGGTAAACTTTTTTGATTGGCGGTGTAATATTTATGAGGACTGAAGTATGGAAGAGTTTCTGAGAGAAAATGCAATTGCTGTTATCCTTGTGCCTATTGGGGTATTTCTTGTTATCCAATCTTATGCGGCGAGAGCAGCAAGCAAAAAAAGCGGACGATATATTTCAGGTGTGCCTGTATTCGGGGGGATATTTATTTTTGCGGGATTTCTTTTTTCACAGTACAAGATATTGTGTTTGCTTTGTCTGGTCGATTACGGTGTTTGGGGGATAGTCTATGGCATTATTGCGGATAATTACAGGCGGATAAAATTTAAAGGAATATGCCGCAAGAATGGCTTTACGAAAGAGGTTAAGAATGAAAAGAAGAAGATATCGCTCAGATATAACGGCGAAGAGATTGAATGGCTGAAATTTGCTGCGAATGTTATGTTTGACAGCAGAAAGATAAAAGCGGCGTATGCGGTATGTATGAATGAAGAGGGGGAAATGTTTCTTGTACTTGACAGGAAGAAGATAGGCTGCAAGACGGAAATACTGCCATTTGAGAATGGCAAAAGAGAGATAGAGGGGATAAAATACGGTGAAGAGAGCGTATCGATAGTGATCCGGATAGAGGAAATCACTGCTTAGAAGAAGGCATAATAAAAAGACTGCGAAAAATAATTTTCGCAGTCTTTTTTATAACAGTTGAAACATTAAGTACAGTAAACTACATTATTTATGCGGTTTACCGTAAAGTGATGTGATTTAATGTCAAACACTGTTTATCAGCCGGCAGTAGATATGTCCGATGAAGATTCTTCCTCAAGCATTTCGCCGTATTTCTTGAGGATAGTACTCTGAAGCTTCTCTCTTGCTCCGGAGTTGATAGGATGAGCTATATCCTTGAATTCTCCCTCTGCTGTCTTGCGGCTTGGCATAGCAATGAATAAGCCATTCTCGCCCTCGATGACTTTGATGTCGTGGATAACAAATTCGTCATCGAATGTGATAGAAACTACCGCTTTCATCTTACTGCCTTTTGTGATCCTTCTGATTCTTACATCTGTAATTTCCATTACAATTTCCTCCCTCTAATGTTAGTATTTTTCTTATTGAATGGATCTTTGGAAAATACCGTTCAATTCATGTAAGATTAGCAGGAACATAGAAGCCGAAAATTGATCGGTCTTTCCTTATATTTCTTAAAGGACTGTGCCTTTTGAAATAACAATAGGGTTATCCGGCTGTCCGATAACATTCTTTCCGTCGGATATGACAACCTCTTTATCAATGATAGCATACTCGATATTACAATCCTTACCGATAGTACTGCCTTCCATGATTATAGATTTATTTATTGATGAACCGTCGCTTGCGAATACTTTTCTGAACAACACCGAGTTACTCACATAGCCGTTTATAATGCTTCCGCTGCCGATAAGGGCATTTTTTACTTCCGCACCGCTGTTATATTTTGCAGGCGGCTCGTCCTTTGGTTTGGTTTCGATATATGGTTTTTCTTTAATGAATATATTTCTGACATCTCTGTTGAGAAAATCCATATTTGCATTAAAATAGTTTGTGATGCTGTTGATAGTTTTCCAGTAACCGTCAAAGCAATAACCGAAAATCTTGAGTTTCTTGCGATATCTTGTAATTATATCACGAACAAAATCATATCTGTCTTCTGCATTAATGGTTTCAAGCAGTTTGATAAGAAGAGTTCTCTTTATTACATAGATACCGAGAGATGCAAGCGTACTTGCGGGAGTATCTACAGGTTTTTCTTCAAAATCCGTCATTCTCATATTTTCATCACATTCAAGGATACCGAAATCATGAGGATCCATATCGGTATTTTTGATGTCCTTGCATACGATCGTAATGTCCGCATTTTTATCTATATGATAATTAATTATATCCTGATAATCCATCTTATAGATAGTATCACCGCCTGTTATGATGACATAAGGCTCGTTACTGCGTTTTAAGAATGTGATATTCTGATAGATAGAATCTGCTGTTCCTCTGAACCAATAGGAATTATCCTTTGAAAGGAAAGGCGTGAATACAAACAAACCGCCTTGCTTTCTTCCGAGATCCCACCATTTTGCAGATGAGAGATGGTCATGAAGAGAACGGGAATTATATTGTGTGATAACAGCGACTTTATTTATGCCGGAATTTGACATATTACTGAGTGTAAAGTCGATCGCTCTGTAAGAACTTCCCACAGGCATAGCTGCCGTTGCTCTTACATCGCAGAGTTCTTTGAGTCTGTCACTCTGTCCGCCTGCTAAAATTAAACCTATCGCTTTCATAATACTACCTCCTCAACAATTATGGATTTTCCGCTGGCAAGAGTATTTCCGTTGAAATCCTTGCTTTCGGCTTTTCCCGAAACTACGCAGTTCTTTCCGATAGTTACGTTAGACGGGATAGTAGTATCAGAACCTATTACGGTGATACCTGTATTGTAGATCTTTGGTTTATCTTCGTTGGCAACATTATCGCCGACACCCATTACTACATTTTCGCCTACTATTGTGTTTTGATCTATTATACATCTGTCGATGACCGAATTTTTTCCTATGACACAATTTTCCATGATTATGGAGCCTCTGACGATAGCACCCTCTTCAATAACGACATTTGCACTTATTACCGAATTTTCAACTGTACCGTAAATTTCGCAGCCGTCGGAGATAAGGGAAGTCTTTACCGAGCCTGTTGAGCCTGTATACTGTGGAGGCTGATGATTGTTCTGAGTGTAGATCTTCCAGAAATCTTCATAGAGGTTAAATTCCGGAAGAGTTTGGATAAGCTCCATATTTGCCTGCCAGTATGACTCGATAGTACCTACGTCTTTCCAGTAGTCTTTGAATCTGTAGGCATAGAGAGTTTTTCCTTCGCCGAGCATCTTAGGAATGATATGTTTTCCGAAGTCGCTGTCGGCGTGGATCTTGTTATCTTCGATAAGCGCTTCTCTGAGCTTATCCCATGTAAAGATATAGATACCCATAGAGGCTAAGTTGCTCTTAGGATGTTCGGGTTTTTCCTCAAATTCATATATTTTATCGTGTTCATCGGCATTCATTATACCGAAACGGCTTGCTTCTTCCATGCTGACTTCAAGAACGGCAATAGTTACATCGCATTTGTTCTTTTTATGATAATCGAGCATTTTTGAATAGTCCATCTTGTAAATATGATCGCCCGAGAGGATAAGAACGTACTCGGGGTCATTTGCATCGATATAGTCGATATTCTGGAATATGGCATTTGCGGTACCCGAATACCATTCGCCCTTTTCGCCTGTCTTTGCATGAGGGGCAAGCATTGTTACGCCGCCGTTTCTTCTGTCGAGATCCCACGGAATACCGATACCGATATGCTGATTAAGGATAAGCGGCTGATACTGCGTAAGTATTCCGACCGTAGATACTCCCGAATTGATACAGTTACTCAACGGGAAATCTATTATTTTGTATTTACCTCCGAATGAAACGCCCGGCTTTGCCTTACCCGATGTAAGGATCCCCAGTCGGCTGCCCTGACCTCCTGCCAAAAGCATAGACAGCATTTCTTTTTTTCGCATAACTAATCCCTCCAGTCTGTTTCCTTAAAGTGTAATATTAACAAATGGGGAAGAAAATCTCCTGCCCGGAAATTATCTTCTGTCAATGTTAAAATTTAAACATAATTTACTTATAAATATATAATAGCACACTTTGTTATATATTTACAACAAAAATTTAATATTTTTTTAAAATTTTTTATAAAAAAATAATATTGTGGTTTTTCCGATAATGAAAAATAATATCAATAATGTTTATAATACAGGTAAAATAGGGCATTGTGACTGCTTTCTTGACTAATTGTAAACAGCAAGTACCACTTCCGATTAATATGAGCATATATTGATATTAAAAACGAAAATTTAAAATATCTGTTTATTTTTTCAAAATTTGTAGTATACTATAAATTAGGAGAGAATGTCAATTGGACATACTCTATATAATAATTATATGAAATGAGGTCGGGTATTATGAATTTAAAAAACTATACATATATCCATTTTATAGGGATAGGCGGGATAAGTATGTCATCGCTTGCCGAGATACTTATTCATGAGGGCTACAAGGTATCGGGATCGGATATGACAAGATCGGATATAACGGATCATCTTGCATCACTGGGGATAGATGTATATATCGGACAAAAAGGCGAGAATATCGCAGACGGAGTAGATCTTGCGGTATATACGGCGGCGGTAAAGAAGGATAATCCCGAATATATCGAGGCTGAAAGAAGAGGGATAAAGATAATAGAGAGAGCCGAACTTGTAGGACTTATAATGAAGAACTACGATAATCCCATATCTATTGCGGGAACTCACGGAAAGACGACAGCATCTTCAATGATGACGGAGGTACTTATTGCGGGAGGGAAAGACCCTGCCGTTTCAATAGGGGGCATACTGCCGTCGATAAACGGTAATTTCAGGATAGGAGCGAGGGATTTCTTTGTGGTGGAAACCTGTGAATATTGCGACAGCTTTCTTAAATTTTTCCCGTCATCTGCTATAATACTTAATGTGGACAGAGATCATACTGATTATTTCAAAACTATGGAGCAGATGTATGACTCATTTAGGAAATTTGCAAATTTGCTTCCGGAAAAGGGTATTCTTGTGATAAATGATGATATAAAGGATAAGGAGAAAATAACAGACGGCGTTAAATGCAAGGTCGTGACTTATTCGGATAAAGATAGCTCGGACTGGTATGTAAAAAATGTCGATTTCGTGTCGGGCTGCGGAGAGTTTGATGTTGTAAACAAGGGGGAAGTAAAGGGACATATAAAACTTAATGTTCCTGGGATGCACAATGTACTTAATGCAACGGCTGTATTTGCTGTGGCGGACTATTACGGTGTGGATCGTGAGAGCATTGAAAAAGGTCTTTACAACTTTACGGGTACAAACAGAAGATTTCAGAAAAAAGGTGAGTTTAACGGAGTGACTGTAATTGACGATTACGCCCATCACCCTACGGAGATAAAGGCAACATTGAGCTCGGCGGCAAGATATGATAAGAATAAGCTGTGGTGCGTATTCCAGCCGCATACTTACAGCCGTACAAAATCACTTTTGAAGGAGTTTTCGCAGGCTTTTGATGATGCGGACAATATTGTTGTACTTGATATATATGCGGCAAGGGAAAAAGATACGGGGGAGATCCATTCAAAAGATCTGGTGGAATTACTTGTTGACAGAGGGAAAAAGGCAGTATATAAGGAAAGTTTTGATAAGGCAGTTGAATTTTTGGCTGAGAAATGCCAAAAAGGAGATATGTTGATAACTATTGGGGCAGGAGATGTTTATAAAGTTGGAGAAAAACTTGTTGATAACTTTTGAATTTTTTGTAAATTCAAGGGGGTTTAAAGAAAAGTTATCAACATTATCAACAGAGTTGTGAACAGTTATATACAGTTTATTTATGAAAACGGTCGATAAGTATGCAGTTATCGACCGTTTTTTGTTGATAAATATTATTTTGATGTGAGCATTTTATTTACGGCACTTACTACAGCACGGAGAGAGGATTTACTTACACCGCTGCTTACGCCTGCGCCGAAATATGGGTTTTGCTTATCGTCATATATCTGGATATATGTGATCGCCTTTGATTTATTACCGTAATCAAGAGAATGTTCACTGTAATTTACGATCTCGTAAATATGATCGGTCACGACTTCGTTGAGGGCGTTACAGAATGCTTCGATTATACCTGCACCGCTGCCCGATAATTTCTTTGCTTCGCCGTTTATCTCCATATCTACGGATATTGTGGCGGTATCCGTTCCGCTGTTGAGTTCGTTGAAATAAATGAGTTTTACCGGCTCGGATATATTTACATAAGTATCAAAGAAAAGCTCTTTGATCTCTTCCGGTTCAAGTTCTTTATTGTTTTCATCGGAATATTTTGTTACTATTTTTCCGAAATCCTGCTGTATTGCACGAGGGACTACAAGACCGTAATTATTTTCAAGGATATAAGCTACGCCGCCTTTGCCCGACTGGCTGTTAATTCTGATTATAGGGTCGTAATTTCTGCCTACGTCTACAGGGTCGATAGGAAGATAAGGCACTTCCCAGCGATCGGGATGTTCTTTCATCTTTGCCATGCCTTTTTTGATAGCGTCCTGATGAGAACCCGAAAATGCTGTATATACAAGGCTGCCTGCGTAAGGGTGTCTTGGGTGGACAGGCATTTCCGTTGATTCCTCATATATGGAGATGGCTTTGTTTATATCGGTGAAATCAAGCTCGGGATCGATGCCCTGCGTGAACATATTAAGGGCGATATTCATGATGTCGGCATTTCCCGTTCGTTCGCCGTTTCCGAATAATGTACCTTCCACTCTGTCAGCTCCCGCAAGTATACCGAGTTCTGTTGCCGCCACGGCACAACCCCTGTCATTATGCGCATGAAGACTTACGGAGATATTTTCACGATATTTAAGATTATTGCACATATATTCTATCTGGTCAGCATAGACATTCGGCGTTGCCATTTCAACGGTCGAAGGAAGATTGATTATCGTCTTTCTGTCGGCAGTCGGTTTCCATACATCTATTACGGCATTGCATATCTCTGCTGCATAGTCAAGCTCCGTTCCCGTAAAACTCTCGGGGGAATATTCAAATAAAAATCTTTCTTTTCCGTATTTATCAGCAAGATCGTCAATGAGCTTTGCACCGAATACGGCAAGAGCGGTTATCTCTTTTTTATCTTTTCCGAATACTACTTCTCTCTGAAGAGTAGAAGTTGAGTTATAGAGATGAACTATAGCCTTTTTTACTCCGTCAAGAGCTTCAAAGGTCTTTCTTATTATATGTTCACGGCTTTGCGTAAGAACCTGTATAGTTACATCATCGGGAATGAGATTTTTCTCGATAAGAGTTCTTGTAAAAATATACTCGGTGTCGCTTGCTGCCGGAAAGCCGACTTCTATTTCCTTAAAACCCATATTTACAAGGAATTTGAAAAATCTTATCTTCTGGTCGAGAGTCATTGGTTTTTCAAGCGCCTGATTGCCGTCACGAAGGTCTACACTGCACCATGCAGGAGCTTTTTTTATCGTGTTTGAAGGCCATTTTCTGTTTGGAAGGTCAATAGGCGGAAAAGGTCTGTATTTCTGATAATTCATTCTGTTCATTTTGATTCCTCCGATTAAAATATAAAATAAAATCTAAAAAGCCTTTCATCTTAATTTCAAAAGACGAAAGGCATTATTTCGCGGTACCACTCTTGATTTGCCTCCACAAGGAGAACACACTCATTCCGGATACGCCCATAGAGAGGGGATATCCTGTCATTGTATCGGTTGACTTCCGTCTGCACCTAATTATCAAAATGATGTTCAGTGAGCCACTCAAAGGCGAGTTCGGCGGTTTTTCGCTGCTGCCTTGCACCGGACGGCAACTCTCTGAAAACGATACATCGCTTACTATTCCTTATCATTGTGTTAAGATATTAAATTACTGATGAAATAATGGTATCACACTATTTAAAAAAAGTCAAGAGTGAATTTTGCGTGTTATTTGTCAAGCATATTTTTTGTAAAACTTTCGGGGAGAAGTTCGTCGAGTGTTTTTTCGATATAGTCTTCTTCGGATATGGCACATATTACCTTAAATTCATCCGGCTTGGCAAATTCGCTCAGAACTTGTCTGCATATACCGCAAGGAAAACAATATTTTTTGACATTTCCGTTTTCGCCGCCACAAAGTGCAATAGCTTCAAATTCTTTGCAGCCTTTTGCAACTGCGGAAAATACAGCATTTCTCTCTGCACATATCCCTGCCGGATAGCAGGCATTTTCAACATTGACACCTGTATATATATTGCCGTCTTTTCCGAGAAGTGCCGCCGATACATTGAAATGTGAATAAGGAGCATAGGAATATTTCAGACTTTCAAAGGCTGTCCGAATGAGTTTCTTTTTTGTGTCCTCGTTCATAAGGATCATTCTCCCCTGTAGCAAAGAATAGATTCAACATTGTATTTTGAAAGTCTTTCTCTGCCTTTGAGATCAACAAGCTCTATAAGGAAAAGCATAGCGGATATTTCGGCTCCGAGGGATTCGATGAGTTTAGCCGAGGCTGCGATCGTTCCGCCGGTTGCGATGAGGTCATCTACAAGAAGTACTTTTTCGCCTTTTTTGATAGCATCTTTATGTATTTCGACAGCTGCTTTTCCATATTCAAGTTCATATTCCTCATAAACCGTTTCGCCGGGAAGTTTTCCTTTTTTTCTGATGGGGATAAATCCTTTTCCGAGTTCATAGGCTATAGGCGCACCGAGGATAAAGCCTCTTGCTTCTGCTCCTGCAACATAATCAAAATCATATTTTTTTGCTGTTTCTATCATTTTATCTATTGCAAGTTTATAGCCGTCTTTATTCTGTAAAACAGTCGTTATATCTCTGAATACGATACCCTCTTTTGGGAAATCCTTTATACTTCTGACATAATCCGCAAGTTCTTTCATATTTTCACTTTCCTTTCGCAGCTTTTTATGCCTTGACTTTTACAAGGCATTTATCAAGGACACTTATGGCTTCGTCTATCTGTTCGTCACTTACCGTAAGCGACGGAACGAACCTTATGACATTCTTTCCTGCATTTATAAGGAGAACACCGTTATCAATGACATCGGAGATTATTTCCCTTACTTCAACGGAAAGCTCGATGCCCTGCATAAGTCCCATACCTCTGTGGTCTGTCACAAAGTCGTATTTATTCTTTATATCTTCAAGTTTGTCCCAAAGATAGGAACTTCTTTTCTTTACGTTTTCAAGCACACCGCCGAGAAGTTTATCAACAACAACATTTCCTGCTGCTGTTGCAAGAGGATTTCCACCGAATGTAGAGGCATGATCCCCCGGCTTGAAGCACTGCGCAAGCTCTTCTTTTGCCATCATAACTCCGCAAGGAATACCGCCTGCTATACCCTTTGCCATACATACTATATCGGGAACGACGCCGAAACTCTGATATGCAAAGAGAGTTCCCATTCTTCCGACACCGCACTGGACTTCGTCAAATACAAGTTTGATATCCTTTTCATCACATATTCTTCGCACTTCTTTGAGGTATTCTTTATCGGCAGGTCTTATTCCGCCCTCGCCCTGAACAGGTTCAAGAAGTATTGCACAGGTCTTATCGGTTATTGTATTTTTAAGCGATTCGATGTCGTTATAAGTCGCATATTTTACGTCCGGAAGAAGAGGTCCGAGCCCCTCCTGATAATGAGCCTGTCCCGTGGCGGTAAGTGCGCCGAAAGTTCTTCCGTGGAAAGAATGATACATTGTTATTATCTCATCTCTTCTGCTTTTGCTTCCGAACTTTCTGCAAAGTTTTAATGCTGCCTCTATTGATTCGGCGCCGCTGTTGCAGTAGAATACTTTGTCAAAATCGCTGTTTTTGACAAGTTTTTCCGCAAGATCTACCTGTGGCTTCGTCCAGTAAAGGTTTGAGCAGTGGATCATTTTTGATGCCTGTTCGGATATTGCCTTTACTAAGTCTTTATCATTGTGTCCGAGAGAATTAACGGCTATTCCCGAAGCAAAGTCGAGATATTTTTTTCCGTTTTCATCGTATACATATAAGCCGTCGCCTTTTTCAAGTGCTATCGGAAAACGGTTATATGTATTCATTACATATTCTTTGCCTTTTTCAAATGTATTCATTTAAAAAAATCTCCTTTCGTTTTTTATCCTTCTATAAGCGTACCGATACCTTTTTTCGTAAATATTTCAAGTATAAGACAATGAGGAACACGTCCGTCGAGTATATGTACATTCGGAACGCCTGCATCTACCCCCGCAATACAGCAATCGACCTTAGGGATCATACCGCCCGTTATTCTTCCGTCCTCTATCATCTTCCTTACTTCATCGACATGGACTACGGAGATAACGCTTCTCGGATCGTTCACATCTTCGAGTATTCCGTCAACATCTGTTATGAATACAAGTTTTTCCGCCTTTAATGCACCTGCTATCGCAGCAGCGGCATAATCGGCATTTATATTATAGCTGTGTCCCGATTCATCAACACCTATCGGAGATATAACGGGTACGAAATCATTATCGAGAAGTGTTCCGATAAGTTCGGTATTTACCTCTTCCACCTCTCCGACGAATCCTATATCGTTACCGTTTGGCATAAGTTTTCTGACTTTGAGCATATTGGCATCTTTTCCGCATATACCAACTGCATTTATACCATGGGAACATATATCGGTCACAAGATTTTTATTGAGTTTGCCTGCAAGCATCATCTGAACAACGTCCATCGTAAGCTCGTCTGTTACTCTCAGTCCGTCTTTGAATTCGGGCTCTTTTCCGTATAATTCAAGCATCTTATTTATGTCTTTTCCGCCGCCGTGAACAAGTACGGGCTTGAAGCCGACATATTTCATAAGTGCTATATCTTTCATAAGAGTATCTTTTACTTCTTCATTTACAAGTGCAGAACCGCCGTATTTCACAACAACAGTTATACCGTTGAATTCTTTTATGTAAGGCAATGCCTCTGTGAGTATCTGCGCTTTCTGTATAACTTCATCCATAAATCCGCTCATGTTCGTATCTCCTTATTTTATGACCTGTAATCGCCGTTTATTTTGACATATTCGTATGTCAGGTCACATCCCCATGCTGTAGCCCCGGCATCTCCTTCGTGCATCTCTATATCAACATATATATCATGTGCCTGCAAAATATGCGATGCAAGTTCTTCATCAAATACGATAGGCACACCGTTATCCATAAGAAGTATATTGCCGTTTTCACTCCTGAAATGAAGAGTAACGCCGTAAGGGTCAAACTGTGCACCCGAATAGCCCATAGCACATAATGCACGACCCCAGTTGGCATCTTTTCCGAATATTGCAGCTTTGAAAAGATTTGAAGAAACGACACTCTGAACTATCTTCCTTGCATCTTCCTTATTCTTTGCACCTTTTACATTCGCTTCTATGAGTTTTGTAGCACCCTCGCCGTCACTTGCACAGTTCACGGCAAGTTTCTTACATATATAAAAGAGTGCTTCTTTGAATTTTTCAAACGATCCGTCTGCTTTATCTATAATATCGTTTTCTGCAAGTCCGTTTGCAATAACAAGCGTAGTATCGTTTGTACTCATATCTCCGTCAACGGATATCATATTAAATGAATCATCGACGCATTCTTTAAGTGCTTTATCAAGCATTTCTTTTGAAATGAGAGCATCGGTGGTTATAAAGCAAAGCATAGTTGCCATATTCGGATTGATCATTCCCGAACCTTTAGCCATACCGCCGAGAGTTACTTTTTTTCCGTTTATCTCGATCTGCGCTGCGGCTGTCTTTGATACAGTATCGGTAGTCATTATAGCTTCTGCTGCAAGCTGACCGTTTTCAAAGCTGTCACCCAAAAGAGGGAAACACTGTCTGATACCGTTATTTATCGTATCCATAGGAAGATTTACACCGATAACACCTGTTGAACATACAAGCACATTTTCGGCATTTACACCCACAAGTGCCGCAAGTGTGCCCGCCATTTCTTCGGCATCTTTCATTCCCTGTTCGCCTGTGCAGGCATTTGCGTTTCCACTGTTTGCCGCAATAGCCGAGATCTTGTTTTTACAGCATTTCATATCCCATAATACCGGAGCTGCCTTTACAACATTCGTTGTGAAGCAGCCCGATGCAACGCAAGGCACTTCGCTTGTTATAAGTGCCATATCTTTTTTAACCTTTTTAAGTCCGACATGGTCGCCCGATGCTTTGAATCCCTTTGGACTTGTAACATTTCCGTCTATTATTTTCATAATTATCCTCCTTATTTAAGCAGGGAAAACAGGTATGCTGTCAAGTCCTGTTTTTTCATCAAGACCGAAGATTATGTTCATATTCTGGACAGCCTGTCCGGCAGCACCTTTACAAAGGTTATCTATCGCACCTATGACTATTATCCTGTTTGTCCTTTCATCTATTGTAAATCCTATATCGCAGAAATTTGAACCTTTCACCCATTTTGTTTCGGGGAAAGTGCCTTTTTTCGTAAGTCTTACAAAATATTCGTTTTCGTAATATTTTTTATATACCGATGCTATATCTTCATAGCTGTACTTTGAATTTAAGTTTGCATAGCAGGTCGCAAGTATACCTCTGTCCATTGGCATAAGATGAGGTGTAAAATTAAGCACTATATCCTCGCCGCCTGCAAGAGAAAGCTGTTCCTCTATCTCGGGAGTATGTCTGTGATTAGCTATCTTATATGCTTTAACCGATTCATTGAGTTCGCAATAGTGATTTGAAAGGCTTAAACCTCTTCCTGCACCCGTTGCGCCCGATTTTGCATCTATTATTATGCTTTTTGTATCTATCATCTTCTCCTTTACGAGAGGATAGAGAGATAATATACTGCAAGTCGTATAACAGCCCGGATTTCCTATAACTCTTGCATTCTTTATCTTATCCCTGTGTATCTCACAAAGACCGTAAACGGCTTCTTTTAAGATATCTTTGCTGTGATGAGTAGTATACCATTTTTCGTATACTTCTACGTTCTGTAATCTGAAATCAGCACCGAGGTCAATGACTTTTGCTTTTTCTATCACGCTTTTTGTTACTTTTTCGCTTGCTACACCGTGAGGGAGTGCAAGGAAAATAACGTCGCAGTTCTCAGCCATTTCTTCTATGTTTTCTTCTTCGCAGACAAGATCTTCGTTATGTCTGTAATTTTCGTATACTTCGTTATATTTCTGTCCTTTATAGCTCTGACTTGTTATGGTTTTTATTTCTGCCTGTGGGTGAGAGGAAAGCAATCTTACAAGTTCGCTTCCGGCATAACCCGTAGCACCGATTATTCCTGCTTTTATCATTTTTCGTTCTTCCTTTCCTTGAATATCATTGGAATGATTTTTTATATTATACTCTTTTTGTGAATAATATGCAAGCTTTTTTTGAAATTTTTTGCATAAATAAATAATTTTTTTTAATTGCTCTGTTTTTATATGCAGTATTTTGAAATATTTCATATAAAAGAGTTGAATTATCCGAAAAAATAATTTATAATAGATACCGGCAGCTGAACTGCGAGGGTGGTTTCCACTTCCGTAAAGGAGGTGGTGTCTATGAATACATACGAAACTTTGGTCGTTTTAATAATGACTATTGAATTAGTGCTGCACATCATAGACATAATCAGAGGCACAAAAAAATAACCACCCCTGCCTACCAAGCTATGGTGGTTATTTTTATATATTAACCTAAAACTGTGGAAGCCACTCTTGTGGAGTCAGCTGTCCTTTGTGCCTTAATGATAACATCTTTAAGGCTAAAAGTCAATAGATTTTCAAAAGTTTTATCCGACTGTTCCCAATTTCCTAATTTATTTAAAAATTTGTTGAAATTCGAAGCGAATTGTTGTATTATTGTAATTGGAATTATTTTTTTGAAAGAAGGTTTACATATGTTAAAAGAATTCAAGACTTTTCTTATGAGAGGAAATGTTCTCGACCTTGCCGTGGGTGTTATCATAGGTGGTGCGTTCGGGGCTATTACAACATCTCTTGTAGATGATATTATTTCTCCCGTACTCGGTATCTTTACGGGACAAGTTAATTTCGGAGCACTTACGTTTGAACTCGGTCTTCCTATGTTTGATACGAAGGCTGTAATTACTTACGGTAATTTCCTAAATGCGCTTATCAATTTCCTTATCATGTCATTTGTTGTATTTCTTATAGTTAAGGCTGTTAACAAAATGATGAGCATGGGAAAGAAAGAAGAAGCTGCGGCTGATCCTACTACTAAGGAATGCCCTTACTGTTTCTCGGAAATAAATATCAATGCTACGAGATGTCCTCATTGTACATCGGAGCTTGAAGAAAAGAAATAATACAGGTTTAAAAAATAACCACTGTTTATCGGTGGTTATTTTTTTTATGTTTCAATTATATTAAAAATGCAAAAAAATCAAAATAAATATTCACAATTTGAAATTTTTGATGTATAATAAAAAAAATATGCTTTTCGGAAAGGCTGAATCAAAATGATAAATGACAGAGTAAATGGTAAAACGGCTGTATTCGGTGTGATAGGCGACCCGATAGAGCATACGTTTTCTCCGTGCATACAAAATACTTTTGCCGACATATTGGGAAAAAATATCATATATACGGCACTTCACGTTATGACCGGAAATTTGGGAGATGCGATAAAAGGGGCTTATGCACTCGGCATTTGCGGTCTGAATGTTACAGTACCGCACAAAAAAGAGGTAATAAAGTATCTCTGCGATATTGACAAGAGGGCAGAGGCAATAGGGGCGGTAAACACTCTTAAATATACCGAAAACGGCTATGTTGGCTGCAATACGGATATAATTGGCATAGATTATTCCCTTAAAATAAGGAATACGGATATAAAAGGAAAAAAAGTACTCTTGCTCGGTGCAGGCGGAAGTGCTTGTGCGGCTGCTGTATTTGCGGCAAGCGGCGGGGCGGAGAAGATAACGATAGCTAACAGAACTCAGAGCCGAGCAAGAGAACTGGCTGAACATACGAACAAGTACTATAAAGCGGATATAGAGGCTATAGGTATTGACGAGATCGGTAAGAACGACAGCTATGATATAGTTTTCAATACTACAACGGTTGGATTTGGAAAAATGGAAGGTATGTCACCGATAGAAGATGAAGGATTTTTTGAAAGAAAAAAAGTTTCTCTTGCCTTTGATACGATATACATACCATGGAAGACTAAATTCATAAGTGATGCGGAAAAAGCGGGAGTAACTGCGGTAAATGGGTTCGATATGCTTATTTTTCAGGCGGCGGCGGCACAAGAGATATGGTTTGATGAAAAGTATGATATGGGAAAGATAAAAAACATCAGGGACGAACTTGAAAAATATTACAGAAATACATTAACGGATCGTATCTGATCCGATAAAAAAGGAGATGTAAAAATGGAAGCAAGAGTCAAAAATTATATGTTTGACGCAGTAAAAGAACTGATAAACGAAAATGCCGAAAATATGGGGATATGTGATTGTGCTGTATGCAGAGCTGATATTGCGGCTATTGTACTTAATAAACTGGGTGTAAGTTTTTATGTTGCACAGGATAAATACAATAAGAAGGAACTGAGCGATATAAAAAAAGACAACGAACAAAAAATAATGGAGAGGATCGGTCAGGCAAATGCCATTGTATCTCAGAAGCCAAGACATGATTCAAATAACGAAACGCCGACTCTCAAAAATTATATGGAAGATTGCGCAGTAAAGATAATATCAAAAATGATAATAGAGAAAAATGTTGAGGGAGCAAAATTTGACGATATAATAGCAGATGCACTCAACCGTCTGCCTGTGAAATATGTTGTGAGCAGAAAAGGCGAATTGTACTCAAAGATAGGAACTATAGAAACACAGTTTAATGTAGATATAATATCGGCAGGCGTTGCGGCAATAGAAGAAGCAACAAAATAAGAGGGTGTGATAATGAAAAATATTGTTCTGATCGGTTTTATGGGCTGCGGCAAGACAAGTATAGGTAAAAAAATTGCCGAAATACTCAATATGGATTTTGTGGATACTGATGAAAAGATCATTCAGAAAATGGGGATGAGCATAAACGAGATATTCAAAAAATACGGTGAAGAATATTTCAGAGAGCTTGAAAGTATGCTGTGTGAACAGATAGCTGAAAGCAAGGTGCCTTTGGTGATAGCTACGGGCGGAGGCATAATAAAGAACAGCGACAATGCGGAGTTGCTTAAAGAAAACGGAAAATTCATATATCTTGAAGCAAATGCCGACAAAATATACGAAAATATCGGTGATGATGATACAAGACCGCTGCTTATGGGCGGTGATAAAAGGATCACTATAGAAAGACTTCTTGATGAGAGGATACCGATGTATTATGAATATGCCGATATAATATTCAATACAAATGACAAGAATGTAGAGGAATGTGCCGAGGAACTTGCAGAGATAGCGATGAAAAAATCAATAAGGCTGGTAAACGGTCCTAATCTGAATTTTACGGGTATAAGAGAAAAGGGAATTTATGGCAGCAGAACTCTTTCGGATATAGAAGATACGGTAATGGAAAAGGCAGAGAAACTTGGCTTTGAGATAGAATGTTTCCAGTCAAATTACGAGGGAGAAATAATAGATTATTTGCAGAAATGCTACTTTGACGGTATTGACGGGATAATACTGAATCCGGGAGCTTATACGCACTACAGCTATGCTGTAAGAGATGCGATAGCATCTGTTTCAATACCTGTGGTGGAAGTTCATATGTCGAATATCCATAAGAGAGAAGAATTCAGACATACATCGGTGACTGCACCTGTTTGTGAGGGACAGATATGTGGGTTTGGTGAATTTGGATATATAATGGCTCTGTATGCACTTAAAAATTTGTTGGAAAAATAAGCATTATTTTCAAAATTTATCTTGAAAAATATTTTAAATTAATATATTATTGTATATGAGACATCCGAAAAGACAGACCGAGGAATATAAGAAGGAAAAATTTTCGGATAGCGGAAGAGAAAATCATAAGAAAATTTTAGGAGGATAAAAAAATGATATCAGCAAGTGAATTCAGAAATGGTGTTACGATCGAATATGAGGGCGACATTTATGTTGTGCTTGAATTCCAGCACGTTAAACCGGGTAAGGGTGCTGCATTTGTTCGTACAAAAATAAAGAATCTCGTGACGGGTTCTGTTGTTGAAAAAACTTTCAGACCTACAGAGAAAATGGGACGTGCTCACATTGACAGAAAAGATATGCAGTATCTCTACAGCGATGGCGATCTCTATCACTTTATGGACAATGAAACATTCGAGCAGACTTCTATCAATGCAAGTGATGTAGGCGATACTCTTAAATTCGTTAAGGAAAACGAAATGGTAAAGATACTTTCCTACAACGGAAATGTATTCGGTATCGAGCCTCCTCTCTTTGTAGAGCTTGAAGTAACAGATACTGAGCCGGGCTTCAAGGGAGATACAGCTACAGGTGCAACAAAGCCTGCAACTGTTGAAACGGGTGCACAGGTGAATGTTCCTTTATTTATTTCAACGGGTGAGATAATAAAGATAGATACAAGAACGGGCGAATATCTCGGAAGATCACAGGATAAATAATTTTTGTTATATGGCGGAAAACATTGCTTTTCCGTCGTTTTTTATTTGTTGGAAAATAAGAACGAAATAATGTTTTGGTGTGAAAATATGGACAGATGTGTAAAAATGTGGTAAAATATAAGTAAAGAACTGTAAACAAATAATTTTTTATTTTGACGTGTCTGAATTTCTGCATCAAAATTTAAAAGCAAAAAGTAATTTATTTACAGTTCCTAAGAATATTGATTTTTGAAATTAAGAGCAGCAGCCGAGGGAGATACCTATGAGGGATAAGAATAAGATATATTTGTTTTTTGTATCGTTTATTTTGATCTGTGATATGATGTATAGCTGTGCTTATGCGAGGAGCGGCGGATTCCTTTCGATAGAGAATGCGACGAAATATGCGGAGGTCTTTGACAGATACCTTATTGAGATGGGGGAATATGACAGAGAGAGCGATACAGGCATTGTGTATGCAAATCTCATAGATGCGACGGATAACGGAGAAACGAACCTGATAATGAAAGGCAAGCATCGCTATGACAATGACTGGTCATATATCGTGTATGACGGAAGCAACTGTATATATAACAGCAGTATGCCATATAAGGATTGTTTTGCGGCGGGAAATGATGTGACTACGGTGCCATGGTGCGTGAGAAGGGTCAATGACAGGGCATTTTCGGGCGTGACGGTACAGGTGGGAAATGAATTTATAAACCTTACGGAAAAACCGATAATTGAAAACGAAAGAATATTAATATTTTCCGAAGATATAAAAGAGTATTTCGATATAAAATGTAATGAAAACAGTATAACGGTCAAAAATGACAAGGGACTTATCAATTGCTATGTGGGAAGTAAAACGGCGCATATAAACGGCGGAGAATGGGAGATGGAGATCGCTCCGGAATTTGAAAACGGCAAACTGATGATACCATTGAGATTCTGTATGGAAAGGCTCGGATATACGGTCGACTGGAATAAGATGACGAAAAATGTAAAGGCTGAGGTCAAAAAAGAGAGTGATCCCTTTAATCCGTTAAATTATGCTGTGATAGAGAGCAGGACGATAGAGCCTGTCGTGATTGGGAGAAACAAAAACGAAATCGGAAGTATATTTGACGAATTTAAGGAAAGCTGCAACGGTACATACAGATATTACGATCTTGATGAGGACAGAGAAGAAGAACTTTTCCTTTATCCCGAAGAAAAGGGTGAGAGGAAGATGCACATATACAAGTATGATTTTAAGAAAAGCACTACACTTGGATATGTGATGGAATACGGCGGAGAGATATACACTTATCCGAAGAAAAAGGGTCTTCTGATGGTGAGTGCAAAAAACGGAGAGGAAATAATATACAATATATATTTTGATGGGGACAAGCTGATAGCGGATAAGATATACGAAAAGAGCGGACTTGAAAATTATATAGATGCGGCGGCTGTATTTGAGGATGCCGAAAAACTTGAATTTGCAGTCAACGAAAGAGAATAAAAAAAGCCGTATGGCTTTTTTTATTCTACAAGACCGGAGAGGTTTACATGGAGGACTTTGGATATATCGTAGAGTGTTTCTATATCGATGGAGATAAGTCCGTTTTCATATTTTGAAAGAGTTGATTTGCTTTTATGTATAAGGCTTGCGAGCTCATTTATGGAAAGACCGTTGTTTTTTCTGTACAGCTTGATCTTGCTGCCGACATGACTTGTGATTTGGTTCATTAAAATACACTCCTTCAAAATTTTTTCGTAAAAACAAAAAAAGGAAACGAGAAAAAAACTCTCGTCTCCTTTGACTAAAAGTACTTTTTTATTATACAATATATCGGAGAGTTTGTAAAGAATTTTTTTGAATAAAATTATCAAAAAAATGAAAAAATTCTCTTGACATAGGTAAATGATTCATATATAATATAGCTATGTTGTGAACAAGGGCGTTCCCGTTACGGGTT
>JAFUUG010000124.1 GCA_017483905.1 Bacillota bacterium | reverse complement strand
GTCAGTTCCGAGCGACGTATAAGGCAAAGGCAGCGTCAGCGGTATCACGATTATAGCTTTTCTAAGCAGCGAAAAGAATATCGCCTCCTTAGCCTTTCCAAGTCCCACAAATGTAGACTGTCCCGAGAACTGAAAAGCCATCATAAAATGTGCCGCAAAATTTATCCTCACACAATGCCCGCTAAGTTCAAGCAGCCTTGCATCTGAATTGAACATCTTTACAAAAACCGTCGGAAAGCACATTATCAGAAGCCATGTCGTTATCGTATATGAAAAGCAGACCAGCGTAATAAATCTTATCCCGCTTTTCACCCTGTCATATCTCTTTGCCCCGTAATTAAAGCCAAGCACAGGCTGCGATCCCGATGTTATCCCCTGAACTACAAGCGTCAGCATTTCTCTTACAGATGTTATCACTGTCATAACGGTAACATAAATATCCCCGCCGAATCTGCTCAGTGCCGAGTTAGCGATTATCTGAACACCGCTTGCCGTCACCGCCATAATAAATCCCGAAAGTCCAAGCGAAACGATCTTCCATACCAGTCCGAGATCAAGTCTTAAATTCTTCACCCTTAATTTCAGCATCGACCTCTCACTTCTCAGAAACATAAACACCCACGCCGCCGAAACGAACTGCGAAATGACCGTAGCCATAGCCGCTCCCTCAACACCAAGCTCAAAATAGTATATAAATATCGGATCGAGTATAATATTTATTATCGCTCCGATCATCACCGTAAGCATAGCAGTCTTTGCGTATCCCTGTGCATTGATAAAACTGTTCATTCCCGATCCGAACAGAACAAAGACCGTTCCAAGCAGATATATGGAAATATAATCATTTCCATACGGAAATGTAATATCACTTGCCCCGAAAGCATAAAGTATCGGTTTTTTAAATAAATATCCTATAACAGTCACCGTCACCCCGATCATCAGAAGTATCGAAAAAGAATTGCCCATCAGCTTTTCCGCAATATCATTTCGTCCTTTCCCTCTGTATATTGAGCACAGCGAACCTCCGCCCATAGCAATAAGATGTGCAAATGCACTTATTATCGTTATTATCGGAAACGCTATCCCAACTCCCGTAAGGGCATCTATGCCTATCCCTTCAATATGGGAAATATATATCCTGTCCGCAATATTATAGAAAATATTCACAAACTGCGCCGCCATCAGAGGAAACGCAAGCCCCAGAATATTCCTTGCAACAGACCCCTTTGTAAAATCAACATTTTTCCCTTTCATTATATCATCACTCTTTATTTTTTTATTTATCTACAATATTTTTTTATTATAATAAAAAATATCTATACTGCTCACATTCCCTCTTGCATCATATCCCGACTCTATCCTTCCCCAATCAAATTCGCCCTTTTCCGAAATTCCATATTCACTCAATATATTATCATGTCTCTCTTTTCTCTTATACTCATTTTTTTCCGAATACTGTTCATCACAGCAAATAAGAGATACCGAATATATTCTTTTATTTCTGAAAAACAAACTCACCATATATTCTCTTCCATCGATCATTTGTTTTTCTTCCAGATACACGATTCTTATACCGTCTTGATTTTTATAAAATCTTGTTTTTCTGAAATCCTCAAACGTATATTCCGAAGTGATCATCAATTCATCATTTATCCTTATATTCCCATTATCCGTATTTATCATAAAATTTTCCGCTCCCTCAAAATTCCTGCTCTTGCCTTATTAAAAAAGAGCCTATATTTCTGTACGTATCTTCTTCATCTTTGGCAGTACATCTTCTGATTATTCCGTTTATCTTATTTCTTATTTCACTTTCTTCATAATATTTTACGATCATCCACCCTCTGTTCAGCATAACATCATCATCATTAAATCTCTCTGTCAATCTTTTCAGACTTATTACATTATAATCGTAAACCTCGTATGCGTATTCTTCATCTTCAGGTCCTATAAAAACTTCACACTCCATAAAAAAATCTTCTTCATTTACATAGTCTTTTTGTATAATGTGTATTGCCTTTATCTGCATATAATTTATCATATATTTCACCCATTTTACATTCAATAAAAACACTGTATCATAAAATTAGGACAGAAAATCTAATTTTCTGTCCTTGAAAAACATAAATCGTTTTTTAATTTACACAATACCCGAATATTTTTCCGAATAAATCATTATCTTTTCAAAATTTTTTACCGTTTATCAAACATATTTCTTCCAATTATTTATATTTGTAATTATAACAGCAGTTTCATCTCTTGTCAATCATTTTGCAGAATTGAAAATACCATATTAAAAAATACCATATTAAAATAAAAAACAAAGTTCAACTTTTTAAGTATGCTTCCGATACCGTCAAAAACGGATCTCCGCCACTTTCAGCTTTCATAATTTTCCATAAAACTTATTATCCCCTCTTTATTTTTTACTTTCTCTCCCGCCAGCACTTTCTCCTTTTCTTCTTCCGGCAGACTGTTTACCGGCTTATTCGTCTTTTCAAGCAAAGCCCCGTTTTCATAGAAAAGCGCAACATTCCCCTGATATTCCCCCATACTGTACTGTGGTACATCATATATATCTCCGCCCTCTATCTCTTTTTTCAAAACCACTGTACCCTCGGAAAATTTTTCTATCTCCCACTCTCCGAATTTTTCCTCTATCTCATCTTCCGTCTTATCCACCATATATTCGGGGATCTTCTGACCTATCTCTTCTATTATGCCGCCGTCTTTTTCATAATATCTGTATATCAGCTTAGTTGACCCCTTTGTTCTCTCTTTCGGTATCTCACGAGTCTGAACGGCTGCTTCTGCAATCTCTGCCCTATCTTTTTCAGGAGCATATCTTGTATATCCGAAATACATACCGGTTCCGCATACAATCAGAAAAGTCAATAATGTAAAGAAAAATATCAAAACTTTTTTCATAGGCATACCTCCATATCATTTTCAATTATACTTCCCTTAAAATTGAAAATTTATACAGAAATATGCCTGTATTTTATAGTAAACGACCAAAATACGAGTACTTTTGTCATTTACTATAGATTTGTTAAATACTCTTTTCAATTTTATTAAAAAATTTCTCCCCCTCCGAAACTATAAGCGGAACTGCACAAAGCACCGCAATTATCAGAAAACATACCGCCGATAATTTTTCCGTCCTGAATACCTCTCTTAAACATGGTATCATCACCACAGACAGCTGCAATATAAGCCCCAGTGCAAATGCCCATATCATATAAATATTGTTTCCTATATCCGTAGCAAACAAAGACTTCTCACTTTTCATATTGAAAGAATGAACAAGCTGCGATATACTAAGCACACAAAAAGCCATTGTCCGTCCGACACCAATGCCGTCTATCACGCATCCCGCCTTGAAAGCCGCCACTGATATTACCCCTATCATACATCCCTCAAGTATCATTCGTCCCCATTCTTCCTTATCAAATAATTTTGTTTTATCTCTTTTTGGTTTTCTCGTCATTATGTCCTTTTCGGGTGGTTCAAGTCCAAGTGCTATTGCAGGCAAAGAATCCGTCACAAGATTCACCCATAACAGATGAACCGCCAGCAGTGCTGTATCATATCCGAAAAGTATCGAAGAGAATACCGTAAATATCTCTCCGATATTGCTTGACAATAAAAAATGTGCCGACCTTTTTATATTTTCAAATATTCCTCTCCCCTCTTTCACAGCATAAATTATCGTTGCGAAATTATCATCTGTAAGTACCACATCGGCAGCTTCTTTAGCGGCTTCCGTTCCCGTTATCCCCATAGCACAGCCTATATCGGCGCATTTCAGTGCAGGTGCATCGTTCACTCCATCGCCCGTCATTGCCGTCATCTCACCTCTTGCCTTGAATGCCTCTACTATCCTCAATTTATGCTCAGGTGAAACTCTTGCAAATATATCATACCTATCCACCGCCTCAAAAAGTTCACCTTCACTCATTTTTTCTATCTCATCGCCCGTTACCGCTCTGTTTCCTATCCC
Organism: Bacillota bacterium; assembly: GCA_017483905.1. Lineage (GTDB taxonomy): Bacteria > Bacillota > Clostridia > Lachnospirales > CAG-274 > RGIG4831. The sequence goes on along the minus strand of JAFUUG010000124.1, from coordinate 11,631 downwards.
GGTCATACTTCCTATAGCTTTAGCCGTAGACACATGATCCCCCGTTATCATGACGACCTTTATACCGGCATTATGTGCAGTTCTTATTGCACCGTATACCTCTCTTCTCGGCGGATCTGTCATTGCAAGCATACCGCAGAATATAAGTTCATCTTCGCTGCTTTTTTCGCTTCTTATCTCCTTATATGCCCCCGCAAGCACACGCAGACCCTTTTCGGCAAGTTCTCTGTCCTCTCTCAATGCTCTCTCTCTGATATTTTCGTTCATTTTCTTTATTTTTCCGCCGTCACTGTATTTGCTGCATCTTTTTATTATCTCTTCCGCAGCTCCTTTTGCCATAAGGATATTACCGTCTTTGGTCTTGTGAACGGTAGACATCATTTTTCTTTTTGAATCAAAAGGTATCTCCCATATTCTTTCGTATTTTTTTCCGACACCCATTTTTTCGCAATACCTCATTATCGCCTTTTCCGTCGCTTCTCCTATGTACTCTCCGTTTTCATCTTTTTCGCAGTCATTGCAATGTACCATTACCTCATATAGCTTATACTTGTCCATACTTTTTTCATCTGTCACTTTCATTCTGTTTATCGTAAGAGTTCCCGTCTTGTCTGTGCATATAACCGTCGCATTTCCGAGAGATTCCACCGACGGCAGATTTCTTATTATCGCATTTTTCTTTGACATCCTCTCAACGCCTATTCCAAGAACTATCGTAACTATCGCAGGCAGCCCCTCGGGTATGGCAGCCACCGCAAGGCTTACGGAAGTTAAAAACATTTCAAAAACCTCTATCTTTTTCATAACTCCAATGATAAATATGCCGCCGCATATTATTAGTGCACCTATCCCAAGTTTTTTCCCCGTATCCGCAAGTTTTTTCTGAAGCGGTGTCTGTCCCTTTTCGCTTTCCGAGATCATTTCGGCTATTTTTCCTATCTCCGTTTCCATACCTGTTGCCGTAACTATCGCCTTAGCGTGTCCGCAGCTTACCACCGTTCCCGAAAATAACATATTTCTCCTGTCACCTATTGCACATTTCCCCGCCGCAATAAATCTCTCATCTTTTTCTACCGCAATGCTTTCTCCGGTTATTGCCGATTCATCGCATTTAAGTGCTATGCTTTCCGCAATTCTGCAATCAGCAGGAACTATATCCCCCGCCGACAGTACAACTATATCCCCCTTTACGACATCCTCCGCATCTATTATCTTCTTCACTGCGTCCCTTATTACACAGCATTTCGGTACAGTCATTTTTTTAAGTGCTTCTATCGATCTTTCCGCTCTGCTCTCCTGTATCAGTCCCAGCACTGCATTTGTAAATATTATTGCTACTATAATAAGTGCATCTATGTAATCTCCCTCGCCTTTGAAATATGTCATAAAAGCCGATATTCCCGCCGCAATAATAAGTATTATTATCATCACATCATTAAATTGCAGCAGAAATCTTACACATATCGGCGTTTTCTTTTTTCCCTCTATCCGATTTTTTCCCTCTTTAATTCTCATTTCGGCATTAATATCACTTATCCCCTCTTTTATGCTTGTCCCCAGTTCCCTTGCAGTCTCTTCTATACTTTTTCCGTAATACTCCATAATTTTTTCCCTCCCGTTTGATTTACTCTATAATATATTCACCCGTTAAATAAATTATTACTGTAACCGATTTTTTTCTTTTTCATATTATAGATTAACTGCTGTTTGGGAATGTTGTTTATGACCTCTCTCATCTTATCTGCCACACTGAGCATAGATGCTCTGGGTATCGGTATCGCCTACGGTATCCGCCGTATAAAGCTGACACCCTTCGCCGCTGTGATAATATCTGTTATATCCTTTGTATTTTCATTTATATCCGTTCTTGCCGGAAAATTTCTCCTTATCTTCCTCTCTCCCTCTCTGGCAAAAGCAATAGGGATATCTCTTCTTGCCCTGATGGGTCTGTACTTCATCTTTCAGGGAATATCCGATCATATTCCCTCTTTCCTGAAAAAGCATAAAAAAAAGAATATCCTCTCCGATATTCTTCCCAAAAAATCAAGATATTATCTCCGCAATATCTTCTCCGTACTTACCCGCATATTAAAAACTCCCGAATATTCCGACCTTGACCGTTCAGGTAAGATAGAAGCAAAAGAGGCGCTCTATCTTGGAACAGCACTCTCCGTCGACATACTAAGTGCAGGAATAGGCATTTCCGCTCTTGGAGCATCTTCTCTGCTCCTGCCCGTATATATAGCCGCCTTTCAGCTTATTTTCCTCTTTATCGGCTCATATCTCGGTTCGGGTTTTCTGCGTCGCAGTATGGACGATAATGTATGTATGATATTTTCGGGTTTTGTACTTCTCTTTATTTCAGTTTTCCATATATTTTCATAAAAAAATCCCGTTGTGATCTCTTACAACGGGATTTTTTAAGCTGGAAATGGGACTCGAACCCACGACCTGCGCATTACGAATGCGCTGCTCTACCAACTGAGCCATTCCAGCAAAGCGGTATTCATAAATACCACTTTATTATTTTACAACTCTTTTCCTCGGCTGTCAACACTTTTTTTCTTAAAATCCAAATTTTTTGTATAGCATCGTCCGCATTTCGATATTATACACCTTATTTTCGTCATCTTCCGCTTTTTTACATCAGCGGTGCTATTATTTTCATAATACCGCCCAACACTTTATAATATAAAGTTTCGTTTTGGATAGTTTCCGGAGTAACCTCTCTGCACTTTGCCAATGTTTCCTGAAAATCCTTTTCGATATCAGCAATACATTCGGTTTTATACATATATGAAGCACATTCGAAATGATGATAAAGACTTCTGTAATCAAGATTGATAGTTCCGACAGTCGCCTTGACATCATCGCTTATAAACATCTTTGCGTGTACAAATCCGGGAGTATATTCATAAATTTTTACCCCCGAGCTTATCAAAGAGCTGTAATGTGATTTTGCAAGAGCATAAGCACTCTTTTTATCCGGTATACCCGGCAGTATGATCTTTACGTCTACGCCTCTTTCTGCGGCATATTTAAGTGCTGTTTCAAGTTCATTGTCAAGTATAAGATAAGGAGTCATTATATGCACATAATCAGAAGCACGGTAAAGTATATCCATATATATGCATTCACCCGTTTTATACACATTCATCGGTGAATAGCAGAACGGCATAACATAGCCGCTGCTTTCGACACTTGTGCCTTCCTTTAAGAATTTGTCCCACTCGTGTTCCTTTTCATATGCCTGCCACATCTGCAAAAACATAAGCGTAAGACTTTTTACAGCCTCACCTTTCAGCATAATGGCAGTATCTTTCCAGTGCCCGTATACCTCTATTTTGTTTATATACTCATCTGCCAGATTTACTCCGCCCGTAAATGCTACTTTGTTGTCAATAACAGTTATCTTCCTGTGATCACGGTAGTTGTAATGCGATGACAAAAAAGGTTTTATCGGCGAAAATGCCTGACATTTGATCCCTATCGTTTCCATTCTTTCGGGATAATCCGAAGAGAGAAACATAACATCGCACATACCGTCATACATAACTCTTACATCAACGCCCTGTTTTGCCTTGCGTGAAAGCACATCGAGCAGTCTGCCCCACATATAGCCCTCGTTTACGATAAAATATTCCATAAATATAAATTTTTCGGCTTTTTCAAGTTCTTCCAGCATAACCTCAAATTTATTTTCCCCAAGAGAAAAATATGTTACCGCCGTGTTTGAATATATCGGAAAGCAGCCGCTGTTATTGAGATATCTGCACATAGCCGCACTGCCCGATGCAACTATATCCTCATTGTTTATCACATTTTCATCCTGCGGTATAATATTTTTTGTTTCGCTGATAATACTGTTTATCATATACTGTTCCGTTCTGTGTCCTATATCGTTTTTTGTCCATGCAAGAAACAACGCCCCGGGTACGGGAGCGACCATTATTACAAAAAGCCACGTCAGCTTTGCCGAATAATCCATAGAACAGTTGAAAAGGTATATCACCATTGCAATGGCAAATATCGTCTGTACTGCGGCAAAGTACGGAAAATAATCCGTAAGCCAGCCGAAAAAAGCAATAAGTATTGCGATCTCAATACCTATCAGCAGAATAAAAAAAGGTAATCGTGTAAAAATAAATCTTTTAAGCCCTTTGTTTTTCTTGGGCAAAAGATACAAGACATTTTCTTTTTTTTCCATAGCGTACCTCCTTATCTTTTCCAAATTCTCTTAACATATAATGTAGCATAATATACTCGAAATCGGAAAATATTTCCGATTTCGAGTGTGCCGGCTGCGTGCCGCAAAGCGGCTATTTACTTTATCGCAGCCGTGTACATAAAGTTATACTGAGTGAGCAAATTTATTTTGCTCACCAGTATAATATTCATCATTCATTCGGGACACGCATCTTCCTTAAACTATTCCGCGAATATCCCTTATATCATTTACATTATATTTTTTCATATACGCTTCAATGCCCTCTATCGTCTTTATCGTTGCAAACGGGTCTGTAAAATTTGCCGTACCGACGCTTACCATAGTCGCTCCCGCCATGATAAACTCTATTGCATCTTCTCCGTTTGATATTCCGCCCATTCCTATAACAGGTACATTCACCTGATTACATACTTCATATACCATTCTTACCGCTATCGGCTTTACCGCAGGACCGCTCATTCCGCCCGTTTTCCTTGATAATACCGCTTTTCTTCTGTAAATATCTATCTTCATTGCATTTACCGTATTTATAAGCGATAATGCATCTGCACCACCGTTTACATCAGCCTTTGCAATAGCCGTTATATCCGTCACATTCGGACTTAATTTCACTATCAGAGGTTTGTCGGCATATTTCTTTACTTCTCTTACGATATTTTCGGCAGTTTTCGGATCTGTGCCAAATGCCATACCACCCTCCGATACATTCGGACATGAAATATTAAGCTCCAGCAGATCAACATCCGCACCTCTTAATTTCTTTACCACATCAACATATTCTTCTTCGCTGTGACCGCATACATTCACGATTATCTTAGTATCATACTCTCTTAAAAACGGTATGTCATTTTCGATAAACCAATCAACTCCGGGATTTTGAAGTCCGACGCTGTTAAGCATACCGCCGTATACTTCCGCTATTCTCGGTGCAGGATTTCCGCTCCATGCCTTGCTTGCAACACCTTTTACAGTCACCGCTCCCAGCCTGTTAAGGTCTATAAACTCTCCGTATTCTCTTCCGCTTGCAAATGTACCCGATGCCGTAGTAACGGGATTTTTCATTTTTACACCGCATATCTCAACACTTGTGTTCATTCCCATACCACCTCACTTGAATAAAATACAGGGCCGTCCTTACAAACTTTCTTGTAGCTTTCTTCTCCCTTGCTGTCCTTTATCTTTACAACACAGCCGACACAAGCCCCTATTCCGCAGGCCATCCTCTCTTCCATAGACACCTGACATTCTGTATTCTTTTCATCGGCATACATACTCACAAATTTAAGCATTATCTTAGGGCCGCAGGCATATATCATATCCCCTGTTATGTTCTTCTCTCTCATCAGATCAACGACATTCCCCTTGAAGCCCTCACTTCCGTCATCGCTTGCAATATAAACTTCATCGGCATATTTCTTAAATTCTTCCGCAAGTATCCCCTTGCTCCTTGATCCGAGTATGACCGTCTTTTTCCCTTTAAGCCTTTTTGTAAGCTCCAGCATAGGAGGAATGCCTATCCCCCCGCCGACGATTATATGCTCTTTCGCATCCGTCATATAAAAACCGTTTCCGCAGGGTGCCAATATCTTTATGCTTTCACCCTTTTTCATTTTTGAGAACACATCTGTACCCTTTCCGACTTTCATATATACAAATCTTAATATACCGTTTTCAGCCTCACAAATACTTATAGGTCTCGGAAGGATAAGCTCTCCCTTCCCCGTAAAGAGCTGTGCAAATTGTCCGGCCTTTGCCTCTTTTGAAATATCTTCGGCTTTTACCTTCATATCAAAAATATTTGTGCTTATTTCGTCATTTGATAATATCTCACCGTAAATAATTTTTTTCATCTTTGCCCTCCTTAGACTTACATAAAATATATTTGGCGGATATAAACTCCGCCAAATTTTTTATACTCGAAATCGGAAAATATTTCCGATTTCGAGTGTGCCGGCTGCGTGCCGCAAAGCGGCTATTTACTTTATCGCAGCCGTGTACATAAAGTTATACTGAGTGAGCAAATTTATTTTGCTCACCAGTATAACAGTTTCCGTGTCCGAGGTCACGTCCTATATCATAGAGATTAAGTTCATTCTCATCAATATCCTTTTCCATTACGCTGAGTATCGCTCTCACCGTATCAAGAGAAGTTATCAGCGTTACAGAACTTTCAACAGCCGTTCTTCTTATCTTGAAACCATCGCTGTTGATGTTGTTTCCCTTTTCAGGAATATCTATTATCAGGTCAACAACGCCGCTTCGTATAAGGTCAAGTATGTTCGGAATACCCTCGCTTATCTTCTTTACAACAGGCACTTTAAGTCCGTGAGCCATAAGTGCCTTAGCCGTACCGCTTGTAGCCATGAATCTGCATCCCTGTTCTTCAAATCTCTTCGCAATATCGAGAAATTCCTCATGGTCTTGCTTTCTTATCATCGCAACCACAGTACTTCCTTTTTTCGGAACAGTCATTCCCGCCGCAATAAATCCCTTGTATAAGGCATTTTCAAGACAAGCACCTATTCCAAGGACTTCTCCCGTCGATCTCATTTCCGGTCCAAGACTTACTTCCACCTGCGGAAGTTTTTCCGTTGAGAATACAGGAACTTTTACCGCCACCGTCTTAGGTTCTGCCGCAATACCCGTACCATAGCCTATATCCGCAAGTTTTTCTCCGAGCATTACCCTCGTTGCAATATCTATCACCGCAACGCCCGTCACCTTGCTTATATAAGGCACAGTTCTTGACGATCTCGGATTTACCTCTATTATGTTAAGTTCACCTTTATATTCGATAAACTGAATATTTATCATACCTATAACTTTAAGTGCAACGGATATCTTCTTTGTAACGTCCATTATCTGCTCTCTTATATCCTTTGAGATATTCTGAGGCGGATATATGGAGATACTGTCGCCCGAATGAACGCCCGCTCTTTCAAGATGCTCCATTATGCCCGGAATAAATACGTCTGTTCCGTCGCATATCGCATCTACCTCTATTTCTCTTCCGCATAAATATCTGTCTATAAGTACGGGATTTTTACTGTCCTTTTCAAAAGCATCCGTAAGATATTTGATAAGCTGTTTTTCGTTGTATGTTATCTCCATACCCTGACCGCCAAGCACATAAGACGGTCTGACAAGTACAGGGAAACCAAGCTCGCCCGCTACTTCAAGCCCCTCTTCCATAGTCCATACGCCTTTGCCCTTCGGTCTGCTTATACCGAGTTTTTCAAGCAGTTCATCAAATTTTTCTCTGTCCTCAGCCGCATCTATCTGCTCCGGCTTTGTTCCGTATATCGGAATATTCATCTCATCAAAAAATCTTGCAAGTTTTATAGCTGTCTGTCCGCCGAACTGTAATATAACTCCGTCAGGTTTTTCCTGCTCCACCACATTAAGAACATCTTCCTCTGTAAGCGGCTCAAAGTAAAGTTTATCCGCCGTATCAAAATCCGTACTTACAGTTTCCGGATTATTGTTTACGATTATCGTCTCAATGCCCAATTTTTTAAGTGCCATTATCGAATGAACGGAGCAATAATCAAATTCTATACCCTGTCCTATTCTTATAGGTCCCGAACCTATGACCATAACTTTCTTTTTATTTGAAGCCTGCGCCTCATTCTCACGGTCGTAAGTCGAATAATAGTAAGGCGTTACCGCCTCGAATTCTCCGGCACAAGTATCCACCATCTTGTATGCAGGCATAATATCGTATTTCTTTCTGACCGCATAAATATCCTGAGGTGAAACCCCCATAAACTTAGATATAGCCTTATCGGAAAATCCCGTTTTCTTAAAGAATCTCAGGCTGTCCTCGTCAAAATCATCGGGAGTCATTGTTTTAAGTTCTTCTTCCAGCTCCACGAGCCTTTTAATCTTATTTATAAAGAATGGATCCATGCCCGTTATCTCACACACTTTTTCCACTCTGTAATTTCTTCTGAGCATTTCCGCAAGGTCAAAAAGTCTTTCGTCATCCGGCACCTGAACACGTTTTTTAAGTTCGTTTATATCTCTTGTTTTCGATGACTTTCTTTCAAGACCGTACTGACCTATCTCAAGAGAACGTATACCCTTTAATAATGCCGCCTCAAAGCTGTTTCCTATCGACATTACTTCGCCTGTTGCCATCATCTTTGTACCGAGAGTTCTCTTTGCCCCGTAGAATTTATCAAAAGGCCATCTCGGGAATTTAAGCACCACATAATCAAGTGCAGGTTCAAAGCAGGCAAAGGTTTTTCCCGTAACCGCATTCTTTATCTCATCAAGGTTATATCCGAGTGCTATCTTGGCTGCGACCTTTGCGATAGGATAACCCGTAGCCTTTGATGCAAGAGCGGAAGAACGGCTGACACGGGGATTTATCTCTATCACCGCATAATTGTAGCTGTTAGGATCAAGTGCAAACTGAACATTACAGCCGCCCTTTATCTCTATGGAATTTATTATGTTTATAGCCGCCGAACGCAGCATCTGATATTCCTTATCAGATAATGTCTGTGCAGGTGCAACTACTATACTGTCACCCGTATGCACTCCTACGGGATCGACATTTTCCATACTGCACACCGTTATACAGTTTCCCGCACCGTCACGCATTACCTCAAACTCTATCTCTTTCCAGCCTTTTATGCTTTTTTCGATAAGCACTTGTCCCACTCGGCTCAGATGAAGTCCCTGCTGACATATCTCCCTGAATTCGTCCTCCGATTCCGCAATACCGCCGCCTGTTCCTCCGAGCGTATATGCAGGGCGCACAATAACGGGATAACCTATACTTTCCGCAAATGCAAGACCGCTGTCTATATCTGTTACGATCTCGCTTTCAACTATCGGCTGATTAGTCCTCTCCATCAGCTTTTTAAAGCTGTCACGGTCTTCTCCCTCTTTTATGGACTCTATGGAAGTACCTATGACTTTGACCCTGTATTTATCGAGGATCCCCGCATCGTAAAGCTCGCAGGAGAGATTAAGCCCCGTCTGACCGCCCATTCCGGCAATTATGCTGTCGGGGCGTTCCTTTGCTATGACCTTTTCTATAAAATCTATCGTAAGCGGCTCTATATAAGTATAGTGTGCCATGCCTATATCCGTCATTATCGTAGCGGGATTTGAATTTACAAGTACGACTTCAACGCCTTCTTCTTTAAGTGACTGTACCGCCTGCGTACCCGAATAATCGAATTCGGCAGCCTGACCTATAATTATCGGACCCGAACCGATAACAAGAACTTTCTTTATGGATTTATCTCTTGGCATTTTGCTTTACCTCCTCAATTATTCTGAGAAATCTGTCAAATATCACCTGTGTATCGAGAGGGCCGGGGCTTGCTTATGGATGAAACTGCACACTGTATATAGGCTTTGTCTTGTGCCTTATACCCTCTATACTTCCGTCATTTACATTTATAAAAGTCGCTTCTATCTCGTCCGAAAGACCCGATACAACAAATTCGTGATTCTGGCTCGTGATGAAAACTCTTCCCGTTTTCAGATCTTTTACAGGGTGATTTCCTCCGTGATGACCGAATTTAAGCCTTGTAGTATCTCCTCCAAGTGCAAGAGATATTATCTGATGTCCAAGGCATATACCAAGTACAGGCAGACCTCTTTCGATGATCTCTTTTACCGTTTCCACAACTTCCGGAATATCTTTCGGATCTCCCGGGCCGTTTCCCAGAAATATTGCATCGGCTTCGCTTTCAAGTATCTCCTTTGCGCTTGTAAACGCAGGGAATACAGTCATCTTGCACCCTCTCTTTTTAAGGTCACGCAGTATTCCCGATTTTATTCCGCAGTCAAGCACCGCTAAATGAGGACCCTTTCCGTTTATCACATATTTTTCTTCGCAGGTCGTTTCCCTTACGGCATTTTTATTCGTATAGGTATCGAATTTCTGCTTTATCTGACTCGGAGTGAGATCGTTCACTCTTGTTGTAATTATCCCTCTCATAGTACCGTTATCCCTCAGTACCTTAGTCAATGCTCTTGTATCTATTCCCTCAAGTCCCATTATTTTATGCTGTTTGAGAAAACCGTTTATTTCCATTTCGCATCTCCAGTTGCTTGGCATATCGCATTTTTCTCTTACGACAAATCCTCTCAAAAACGGCTTCCTGCTTTCCATATCTTCAAGGTTTATTCCATAATTGCCGATAAGAGGATATGTCATCGTAACTATCTGTCCCGCAAAAGACGGATCCGTAAGTGTTTCCTGGTATCCCGTCATACCCGTTGTAAATACGACTTCGCCCACAGCCTCCTTTGCATATCCGAACGCATTCCCTTTAAATCTTACACCGTTTTCAAGTATCAGTTCGGCTTTGATGTTCTTTCTCATCTTATATACATCTCCTCAAATCGTTTTTCATATCGATCGCAGCTTGTCTGCAAGCCTTTGCAAACTTGCTCTCATCGTCATAGCAATCCTTGTACTTATCTTTCAGATGTGCGGCGATTATTCCTCTTGAAGAATTTACTATCGCACCTATTCCGTCTTTAAAACATACTGCAAGATCCTCTGCCGTTCCTCCCTGTGCGCCGTATCCCGGAACAAGGAAAAATGTATGCGGCATTATTTCTCTCAATCTCTCTGCCTGTTTAGGGTGTGTCGCCCCGACTACCGCCCCGATTTCGCTGTATCCGTATTTTCCTCTCAATGGTTCTCCCCATTTTTCTATAAGGGCAGCTACTTTTTCATGAAGCGGTGCACCATCGGTCATAAGATCCTGTATTTCCCCGCTGTTGGGATTTGAAGTTTTAACAAGTATAAAAAGACCCTTTTCGTATTTTTGGCAGTCCTTTACAAACGGATCTATCGAATCCGAACCGAGATAAGGATTAAGCGTTATCATATCCTCCTTGAATACCTCAAAAAGTTCTCCCTCAACATTTGCTCTTCCTATATGTCCGTCTGAATATGCCTCTCCCGTTGATGCTATATCACTTCTCTTTATATCACCTATCACAATAAGACCTTTTTTCTTTGCATATTCTATCGTTTCGATGTATGCTTTCAATCCCTCGATACCGTATCTTTCATACATTGCTATCTGAGGCTTTACGGCAGGTACTATATCGCATATCTCGTCAATTATCGCCATATTGTATTCTTTCATGGACTCTCCCGCAGCCGCAAGAGTTTTTCCGTACTTATCATAATTTTTCTCTCTTATACACATCGGTATATAATCAAGTCTTGGGTCTAATCCCACTACAGTAGGGTTTTCCGTTTCTTTTATTTTGTCAATAAGTTTATCTATTATCATACTTTAAGTTCTCCTTCTTCAACCTTTATTTTTCCGCCAACTATCGTATATACAGCTTTTCCTTTTACCTTTCTTCCGCCGAAAGGACTGTTTTTAGCCTTTGAAGCAAATTTTTCTATATCTATC